>DASWDH010000356.1:0-12093 GCA_036395495.1 Polyangiaceae bacterium | reverse complement strand
CGGACAGGTGACCTGGCATCCGTCGAGCTCACCTCGGGAGAGGCTCTCGCCGGCATGGCTGCACGTGTCGTCGATGGCGTACGGGACCCCGCCGAGGTTCACCATGAGCACGTCGAAAGGTGGGTAGTCGACCCGCTTCGTCGCTCCCGGCGGAAGTTCCTTTCGATTCACTCTGGCCACGAGCCTTCGTTTCGACATCGGCAGTCAATTCATCGTGCCGCGCGTGCCGCCTAGCAGTGCAGCGTGCTGCAGGGCGAGCGCTTCGGTCGTTCGCATGACCCGCACGGGAACCTCGAGCGTCTCGAGGATCGATTGTCGCTCGCGCGCATCGAGAATGAGGTGGTGGGCCGCCAGATCCGCCGCTGCGGCAGCGGGCGTGTGCGGAGGGATGCGAAAATCGAATTCCGGATCGCGCGCGCGGATGTCGGCCGCGAACGCCGCCGCACTGGCCAAGAGCGCCGCGACGTCACGCGGGGCAGGCTCCTCGGTCGTCGAGCAAAGAACGCGCGCCTTCGCCCGACGGTAGGGGGGGACGAACGGTAGCTCTTCGAGCCTCACGCGGGCCCGGCCGTGGAGCAAAATGTTGTACCGGCCGTCCGGTAGCTCGACGTGATCGATGATCACGCCAACGCCGGCGACGAGCTCGATCGCTGGATGCCGATTGACATCGCGCTGCCCGGTGTCGTGAATGAGCGCGACGGCCATTGCCTTCTGCGTAGCGAGACAATCTTTCACCATGGCCCGATAGCGCGGTTCGAAAATGTGAAGCGGCAGCAGCGCGCCTGGAAAGAGCACCGTCTGCGGCAGCGGGAAAACGGGTAGCGCCTCGAGCGCTGGGGCGAGATCCCTCACCGAGCTGGGAGGCGGCACATCCATTCTATCAATTTATCACCACTCGAGAGCCGCCGACAGGGCCCAGCCCGCGTCGACCAGCGCGTCTCGCAAACTTGAGCCCGCTCCACTAGCATTATTGCGTCAGATCTTGGCGATGACAGATCACGATCAGCAATTACCGCATTTCGCCCACGCAAATGACGGCGAGGCCGTCGGTAGGGCGCATCAGACCGGAATGGACGCCAGGCCTCGCCTCTTCGGCTTCGCCGACAGCCAGTTCCGCTTGTCCGGTCAGTACTTGAGTGGGCCTATGGTACTCCGATGAAACGATCTGGCAGCGACGATCTACGCAGTAATGCTAGGGACCAAAAATTTCGAGTGAGCTTCCATTCATCGCTCCCGGGGCATCGACGGCCGCATAGACGATGGCGCGGGCCACTTCCTCCGGGCTCATCTTGGGAGCGAAACCACTGCCCTCCAGCATGGCCGTATCGACCGATCCCGGCAGGACACTCATCGCCGACAGGCCGGTTCCTCGCAGCTCCTCGGCGAGGCTCTTGGTGAAGCCCACGACACCCCACTTCGCGGCGCAGTAGGCGGCGGCTCCCGCCGTGCCGAGGGTCGACGAGATGCTCGCCACCTGGATGAAGCGGCCCGCCTTCCGCTCGAGCATGGCTGGCAAAAACGCACGGGTCATCAAGAACGTTCCGGTCAGATTCGTGTCGAGCACGAACCTGAAATCATCGAGCGACATGTCTTGGATGGCGGCGCGACGGATCGTGCCGGCGTTGTTGATGACCGCAGCCGGAGCTCCGAGCTCACCGAGCACTCGCGCGGCAGCGGATCGCACTTCCTCCAGCGAGGTCACGTCACAATGGATCGGCAGAGCCGTTATGCCGCGTTGCATTGCCAGCTCGGCCACCGAGCCCAGCTCGGCCGTCGTGCGGGCAAGCAAGGCTACGTCGAACCCGCGCGTGGCGAGCGCGAGCGCCGTCGCTCTTCCGATGCCACGGCTCGCTCCCGTCACGACGACGGCGCTCACGGTGGTTCCCGCAGCGCGGCCAGCGCGAGATCGCGGTCGGCTCCCGATCGTTCGAAGCTCCCCGCGAAGGCAACCGTTTCGACGACGGCGGTCGTTTGACGTTCACCTCGCGAAGCGAGACAGCTGTGGGACAACGACAGCTTGCAAGCTGCACCGCGCGCCCCAAGATGCCGAACCAGCGCATTCGCAATCGCCGCGCCAGCCGTCTCCTGCAAAGTGAGGCGGTGCGCGAACGCGTCGACCAATCGGGAGAGGGTGCCCAGCCCCGCCACGTGGGTGCCCGGCACATAGAGCACCGTCGCCATGCCTCGTGCGGGAAGGAGGTGGTGTGGGCATATGGTGGATACGGCGAGGTCCCGCACGCTGACGAGGCCGAGGGGCTCTTGGGGTGCCGGAGAAGACTCCGCAGCGAGCAGACGCTCGACATCGACGTCGTATCCGTCGACGAGGTCGCTCTCCCATGCCTCGGCGACGCGCGTCGGCGTGTCCAGCAGCTCGGGGTCGTGATCGGGGTCTCGACCTAGCGCGCGGAGAAACGCACGGATGGCCTTCTCGGCCTCACGCCTGTCGACGGGCATCGTTAGTTGAGCAATTTTTGACGAGCTGCGGGTCCCAGCGGTTTGCGGCCCGAGTACCCGCTATCGAGCTCGTGAAAGAAGTCGATCCGCTCTTCGCCGTAGCGCCAGCAGAGCCACACGGTTCGGCCGTCGAGTTGGCCATAGAAGTCGATGAGGCCGGTCCGCGCGTCCTTGACCACCGCGCCGAGCGAAGCGACTTCCTGCCAGCCCTCTTCGTAGGCGGCGATCCGTTCCATCAAGTCCGTCTTGAGCTCGCGAACTTCGGCGGTGTCGTCCTCCGTGATCTCGAGATCGTGCAGGTTGCGGCCGACCACCCTGGTCAAGCGGCGCAAGCGATCTTCGATCTCGTTCTGTCGAAGCATTTGACGGCCGACGAGCCGATGCAGCGTCGGCACGAGAGCGTTGGCTTCTTCCAGGGTAAAAACGCGTGGCTGAGCCATGGGAGTGTGCCCGGACCGGGGCTTCCCTCATCCTGCGCCATCGGGTGGAGGGGTCAAGGGGGACTTTCATGCTGGTTCAGGAAAGCCTTATTTACGGTATCGTTCCACTCACGGAGGACCCATGCGCACCCGTTTCGTCCAGCTTGCCCCCCTCGTTTTCGCGATGCTGATGGCGGCATGCTCGAAGTTGTCTCCACAAGAGTGCACGAAGCTGCGCGACACGGCTTTCGAGCTCATCAACACGGCGAACGTCTGCACGGCGGATCCGGACTGCAAGCCGAGCGAATGGCCGGGCTGCCCCAAACCGGTCAACGCGCAGAGCTTCGACAAGATGCACGGAATGATGGATGCCTTCCGGAAGGGCAAGTGCGAGGAAAAACCGCCGCAATGCAAGCCCTCGCCGCCCGTTTTCTGCCAGGAGGGCCTTTGCGCGTTTCGCTACAAACCCTTCGAAGCCCCCGGCGCAGGGATGCAAATCGTGCCTCAGTGAGGGCTTGGCGGTCGAGGGGCTAAGGCGAGAATCCGGCGGCGACGCCCGAAAGACGAAATGCGAGCGCGCCCCATTCCGGTCCCCCTTTACCCCTCAACCCCCAATAAACCGGGGAGCTAACTGCGCATCGCCTGCATGGGGTCGAGAACCGCCACTCGCCAGGCTGGGAGAATGGCCACCGAGATGAACGGCACGAGGATCATCGCCGCGAGTCCCAGAAGGTCGGCTGGGTCGATGGCCGGCGTGAGAGGTGCCGTCGGATAAAGCACGCTCCAGCCGGACAACACTTCGCGGAGCCATGGCGCATCGAGCAAGAACACCCAGAGGTAGGCAAGCGCGATCCCCGCCGTGGTGGCGACGGCGCCCACTAGAACCGACTCGTACAGCTTGGCGTAGAGCACATCCGCGGTGGACCATCCCACTGCCTTCTGTACGGCGATTTCGCGGCGTTCGGAGGGGCCCACGCCTCCCACGCGGTCCCAGGCGAGAATCAACATGGCGAGGACCGCCGGGAGCGACGCCGCCAGGACGATGCCCGCTCGCCGGCCGTAGGTGAGACGGTAGGTACGAGCGAGAATCCGCTTGTCGAGCACGCGCAGGTCCGGCTCTTTGTCGAGAATCGCACGCGAGACGACGGTAGCTTCCTCGGGGTTGGTGAGATCGATCGCGATGTCCGTCGCCCGGCCGGCGGGCACGCCGAGGATGGCCCGCGCATCGTCGGCGTCGAGTAGCACGACGTCGCTGGTGTAGAGCGCTACCGGCGAATCGAACACGCCGACGACGGTCAATGTCGGAGCATCTTCGCGCGGAGAAGGGAGCCCGATGACATCGCCGCTCCGCACGTGCAGCAAATCGGCCAGGCTCTTGCCGAGAACAGCGGCACCGCGCTCGCCGGGGCGGGCGTCGCGTCCGCTTTCGAGCACGCCTTTTACCGCGGCAAGATCGACCTGCTCCGAGCGGCGCCCGACCAGAGTGATGTTGGCCCTGAGCGAAGGAACGAAGACGTAACCCCAAACGCGAGGTTCGGCGCGCCGGACGCCCGGCAACTTGGTGACGAAAGAGACGACGGCGGGATCGATGAGCCCTGGTCTGCCGCCGACGAGGCTTTGCACGACGATGTCCGGCTGGGTGCTGCGCGCCCGCTCGGCTTCGCTCCGGAGCGCGGCGGTCGCGAACAGCACCCCTGCCAACAATGTGACGGTCGTGGCGAGCGCTCCGGAGAGCGCTGCGGTACGGCCAGCTCGGCGCGCCAGCGCGCCCGACGCGAACGACAAGAGCGCCAAGTGAGACCGCGGCTTCACTTCGGAGCGGCTTGTCCGAGCGGCTTCGGTGCCGCCTCGCGGCGCGGTGCGGGCTCGCTGTCGACGTACACATCGATGGGGGGGGCGAGCGCGCTACCCGCAGGATCGAGATCCGGAGAGGCGGGCGCGTCGGTAAAAGCGGCGCCAGGCTCTTCGAGCGAGGGAAAGCGAAGGTGGCGCGCCGCCCCTGCCAGCGAAAGATCCGCCGCCGGCATGAGCCGGGTCACCGCCATGACGGCCGCCTGCTCGCGTTCGCGCGCAGACGTGCGCCTCTCGGCGTGAAGGCCCAGGGTGAGGAAGGCCAGCGCGCCGGTAGCGACAATCGCGAGGGGAAGGCGGATGGAGATCATCAATACCAGATGAACATGAATATCTTGGTCAGGAAAAAGTCCGCGATGAGGATAGTAATGGAAATGACGACGACCGAGCGAGTGGTCGATCGCCCCACGCCTTCGGTTCCCCCGGTCGTGATGAGGCCAAAGTAGCATCCAACCAGGGCGATGATGGCGCCGAAAACGGGGCACTTGCAGACGCCGCTCAGAAAATCCGGCATCGTCAACGTATCGAGGGCCGTCTTCAGAAAAAAACCAGCCGACACGTTGAACTGCGTGCTCGTCACCATCATGGCGCCCGAAAAACCGAGCACGAGCGAGAAGGTGGCCAGAATCGGCATCACGACGACCGAAGCGATGAGCCGCGGAACCACGAGCTTCTTGATGGGATCGGCCCCCAGCGCGTAGATCGCATCGATCTGCTCGGTGACGGCCATCGAGCCGACCTCGGCCGTCATGCCCGAGCCGATCCGGCCGCCGACGATCACGGCGGTGAGCGTCGGCGCGAGCTCGCGCGCGAAGGACAGGCCCACCACGCGGCCCGTGTATTCCATCCCGCCGAACTTCTGCAGGCCGAAGGCGAACTGCACCGCCATGACCATTCCGATGAAGACCGCGGTGACCGACGCAATGCCGACCGAGCGAACGCCGAGGTATTCCATCTGGTAGATCACGGCCCGAAGCTCGAGGGGCCGCCGAAACATCGCCCCAAGGGATTGCTTGAAGATCACGCTGATGCGCCCGAGATGAACCAGGAGCCCGACGACGCGCGCTCCCACCGCCTCGACGAATGTCGGCTCGGGCGGCGGTACTGGAACGCCCGGGGGAAGGGACAAGCGTCCGGGAATGGACAGGCGATCGACCGGAGGGTGCGGCGGCGATTGGCTGCTCGGACCGGTCAGCTCCGGCATCGCCTATTCCCCCTGAGCCAAGGTGTGAAAGCCGCCGACGAAGTTCTCGAATGCCGGGCGATTCGCCTCGAAATGTTGCGGGGCCGAGATGGAGACGAAATCGTAGACGCAACCGTCCTTCTTGAGGACGTACACATCGAACATCTTCGGTACGCCGTCGAGTCTCGCGCGCATGATGGTGTGCATCGCTTCGCGGCCGTCCATGGGAATGGTCTTCTCCTCGATCGTCTCGCGATCGGTGAAACTGATGAAAAGGTGCCTGGTGAGCGCGAGAAGAGGAACGTCCTCGCCGTCCTTACCACAGCGGGCGTTGACGAGCACCGTCGACTCGCGCGGTTCGTCGCGGAAGGCGAGTCGGGCATTGGTGACCGAAAGCGGCTTCCAGGTGGCGGGGATCTCCCCCACGCGGAACGCAAGTCCATCCCCGCGATACACGTCTCCACGCAAGGCGGGCCCCGAGCAGGCCAAAAGCATGGGTAGAGCGAGGAGGAGGAGGAGGGACTTTCGGCGGCTCACCAGGTCTGCGACGTTATCACGCGAGCGGCCGCGCGGAGCGGGTTCGTGGACTCCGTCGAATTGTCACCGGGACTCCCCATCGGCCTCTCTGGCCAGCCCTCCGTTGGTTACTCGGCGCGGCCTTCGGCCCGCCTGCGGCAGAAATCATGGCATCGGGCGCCCTTCCGTCTTACGTTCATTCACGAATGTTCGTCCCCGTTCGCGACCGATTACCGACCCGAAGGTTTCCGTTCATCAATTACCTTCTGATCGTGGCGAACGTGCTCGTGTTCCTTTGGGAGCAAGCGCTCGCCGAGTCGGGGTACGAGGACATCGGAAACGTGCTCGGGTTCGTGCCTCACATGTTCGTGGTCGATCCGATAGCGAGCACGCCGACCATCTTCACCAGCATGTTCATGCACGGCAGCTGGGCCCACTTGGGATCCAACATGCTCGCCCTCTGGATTTTCGGCGACAACATCGAAGACGCCATTGGGCACTTCCGTTACGTGGCGTTTTACCTGATCGGGGGCATTGCCGCAGCCGTCACACAGATGGCGATGGATCCCAGCTCGAACATCCCCATGGTCGGTGCTTCGGGGGCGATCGCCGCGGTGATGGCCGCCTACCTGATGCTCTATCCGACCTCTCCCATCACCGTGCTCAACCTGGTCCCGTTTCTCTGGTTGTTCGTCGGTCTTCTTCCCGAGCTGCCGGCGTGGTTCATCGCTCTCGAGTTTTTCGTGGTCAATCTGCTTTCGGGCATGAGCGCGCTGGCCTCCGCGCGCCACGGCATGGGTGGCATCGCCTTTTTCGCCCACGTTGGCGGCTTCGTGACGGGTTTCATCTTGGTCCGGTTCTTCATGATCGGGCGGACGAAACAGCACGCCGATCGCTGGAGCGGGTGGCGCCCCCCGCCGCGCAGGCGAGCGAGCGAGTGGGACGACTCGCGCTACTATCGGTAGTTTGGGGAATCGGAACCGGCGATGATATATCGTGCCCAATGGCGCTCCGCCTCTACAACACGCTGACGCGCAACACCGAGGTCTTCGTTCCCGAGCATCCGGGCGAGGTGCGCGTCTACGTATGCGGGATGACGCCGTACGACTACGCGCACGTGGGCAACGCCCGATCGGCGGTCGCCTTCGACGTTCTGGTGCGCCATCTTCGAGCACGCGGCTACCAGGTCGTCCACGTACGCAACATCACCGACGTCGATGACAGGATCATCGAACGCGCGCAGCAAAACGGCGAGAGCCCTCTCGACCTTTCCGGGAGGATGGCTCGGATTTACCAGGCCGACATGCGCGAGCTCGGCTGTGTCGATCCCACCTTCGAGCCGAAGGTCAGCGAGAATATCGGCCCCATCGTCGACCTCATCCAAAAAATCATTGCTCGTGGGCACGGCTACGAGGTCACCGCGCCGGCGGGAGCTCGCGACGTGTACTTCGCGGTGCGCAGCTTTCCCGGCTACGGCAAGCTTTCGCGACGTAACGTGGACGAGCTCGAAGTCGGATCCCGAGTGGAGCCGGGCGAGACGAAGCGTGACCCGCTCGACTTCGCGCTCTGGAAAGGCTGCGCCGAAGATGCTTGGGGTTGGACGAGCCCGTGGGGTAACGGTCGCCCAGGGTGGCATATCGAATGCTCCGCGATGTGCAAAGCCCTGCTCGGGCCGGAGATCGACATCCATGGAGGCGGCATGGATCTCATCTTCCCTCATCACGAGAACGAGATCGCTCAGAGCGAGGCGGGGTGTCCCGAGCACGTGCCGTTCGCGCGCGTATGGATGCACAACGGATTCGTGAACATCGATAAAGAGAAGATGAGCAAGTCGCTCGGCAACATCGTCAAGCCGCGCGACGTTTATATCAACAACGATCCGGAAGGGCTCCGGTACCTCTTTCTCAGCGTCCACTATCGGGGTCCGCTCTCGTTCGATATCGAGCAACGCGAGGACGGACATCTCACGTTCCCCGGCGTCGACGAAGCCGAGCGTCGCGTGGATTATTTTTATTCCACGCTGGAAAGGCTGGACGCGCACGCCCGAGCGGGAGACCCCGACCGATTGCCGAAAGAGCTGGCGAGCTATGGCGAAACCATCGACCGAGCCTTCGAGCTGGTGTTGGCGGCGCTCGACGACGATCTGAACACCCCGGTGGCGCTGGCCCAAATCGGTGAGCTCACGACGTCCGCCAACGAGCTCTGCGATTTGCTTCAGAAGAGAAAGAAGGACGCCGGTTTCGTCGAGCAAGGGGGCAAGCTGGCCCGGCGGGCGAAAGACGCGCTCGTCTCGAGCACCGACGTGCTCGGTCTCTTGCAGGCCCCCCCCTCGACGTATCGCGAGCGCACGCTGACCCGCCGGTTGTCATCGCGCCGCCTGACCGCGGACTTCATCGAGGCCAAGCTCGCTGCACGCGACGAGGCACGAAGAAAAAGGGAATTCGTCCAAGCCGACGAGATCCGTAGAGAGCTGCTGAGCCTCGGCGTCGAGGTGGCCGATTCGCCCGATGGCAGTCGCTGGATTCTCCGCATCTGACCGTCGTTCGCGGCAACATCTTAGGTCTTTGGGCGGGGTGAGCCCTGACCTTCGATGTTTTCGCCCATCTGACCCGTGCGCTCGCGACGCTCCTCATCGCTCCACTGAGGGTCGCTCGCCTGCTCACGTCGGATGGCCGCTCGGAGCCGCCTGCCGATGCGCCACGCGAGCCCCTTCTTCTGCGCCGTGCTTCGCTGCGTCGTCACCATGGGTGCCTCCGCAGAGAATGAAAAGCATGGGCCGTGCCCACGTGCCCGACCGTCAGTACTTTCGTGGACTATGGCTACTCCGATGCAACGATCTGGTAGCGAGGATCTGACCCAGTCACGCTACACGCCGATGAACAGCCGGTGAGCGAAGTTTCGCTCGAGCTTCGCCCGCAGGACTTTGTTCGCCGCCGCTTCGATGTCGTATTCGATGCGCTTGAACTCGAAACGCTTGGCGTCCGAGTCGTACACCGTGAAGCTTGCTCGATTGTCGTAATCGCGGGGCTGGCCCACCGAGCCCACGCTGACCACGTAGCGCCGATCGGGTTCGAGCGTGAAGTCGGCGACCGGGAGTTCCTCTACGCTGTAAGGTGTGAGCGCGAACACTTTGCACAGGTGCGAGTGGCCGATCACCGTCAAGTGGCCGAGTTCGTCCCAGATCGGCAAAAGCTCGCGGGCCTGCTCGGGGGCGAAAATATACTCGAACTCCTCGATGCGGACGGGCGAACCGTGGCAGAGGTGCACGTCGAGCTCCGAAAGCTTGTCGATGTACGGGAGCTGCCGCAGCCAGTCCATGTTGTCGGGTGACAACACCGCGGCGTGCGCATCGAGTGCGTGGCGAGCGGCTTCGTAATAATACGAATAGTCCATGCGACCGGCGACGGCAGCGTCGTGGTTGCCGAGGATCGTCCGCCGGGCGATCGTGCGGACGAGGTCGGCGCATTCGTTGGGAGAACCGCCATAACCGACGGTGTCCCCGAGGCAGTAGTAGATGTCGATGCGTTCCGCGCGATAGGCCTCGAGCACCGCGCTCAGCGCCTCGTAGTTGGCATGCACGTCGCTAAAAATGCCCAGGCGCATATAGAGGCCATCTTAGCACTACTTGCCGGACTCTCGCTGCCCTATCGTTGTGGTCGGCAGCCTCGGCTGGTCGGTGTGACTCGGCGCGGCCTTCGGCCCGGGTTGAGGTAGGGGGCGCGGCCTTCGGCCCGGGTCGAGTTATGGGCGCGGCCTTCGGCCCGGGTTGAGTTATGGGCGCGGCCTTCGGCCCGGGTTGAGGTATGGGCGCGGCCTTCGGCCCGGGTTGAGTTATGGGCGCGGCCTTCGGCCCGCCCGTGCCTTGCCCGGCCGGCGCGTGGGTTATACATGTGGGTTCGAATGAACGCTTCAGACGACGACGTCACCGTCCCCGAGCCGCCGGAGCCCGTAGCCGACCTCGCACGCGGGTGCGTGCGCTTCGTCGAGGCTGCGCTTGGCGTAAGCCTCGACTTCGAACCCGAAACACTGCCGGTGCTCGATCATTACATCGCGACCCGGCGCGAAGAGCTCCTGGCCAAGCCGGAAACGATGGCCCTCATGGCGAGAGCGGCAGGAGCGTACTTCGGAGAGGTGGTCCGGCGGCGGGTGAGCTCCTTCTGGCGCATCGCCTCCGACGATCCCGGTGACTGGGACCTCTGTCTCGAGCCGGTGTATCTCGCTTTCAACCCGCTCGCCGTCGCCTACGACGCCATCACCCATGGTGACGAAGCCGGGGCGACCGCTCATCTTCAGATCGACGACGAGGATCGCGAAGCGGTGGAGGCCCGCCTCGCCGAGCTCCCGCCCGCCGAGGAGGAGGAATTTTACTCTTTTTCGCTGCGGCTCGAGGTGCTCGAGATCTCAGCCGACGCCATCAAGGCGAGAATGATCGAGGCCGGTCTCGGCGACGTCGGATTTTCCTTGGCCGATTACGAATGAGGACTCCCGGGTGGGGAATTATCGATCGCGGCCCACTTCGGGAAGACCGGTGGCAACACGTGCGGGCAGCTCGACGTTGGTGGGGAGATCGACGACGTCGCTGAGGAACGTCCGCCATTGCAGCGAATAACGGCCCTTGAGCGGCCCTTGCACGAGTTGCTCTCGATTGGGACTCACCCAGGCAATGGGAATCCCGTCGAGGAACGCGTAGCGCAAACAGTCGGTGGCGTTGTAGAGCAACAGCCCGTCGACAGGCGCGCCCGATTCGACAGCGTTGGGAACGTCGACCGCTCGTAGGCGAAGCGCCGCCAACTCGTCGCGCGTCAAGAATACCCCGTTCGCGCTGGGCGGCAGATCCGCCACGGTAAAATCCCCTCCCGAGGGGGGTACCAGCAGCTGACCCGCCGAGAACTCGACCCGGTCGGCGACGGCGGCTACCTCGAATACGATGCTTCCGCCGAGCGGCCAGGTGAATTGCGCGCGAAGGGGCACGTCGTCCGAAGCGCAGGGTGCCGCCGAAGGATCGATGGCGATCATTTCGCAGAGCAGTCGACACAGCAGGATCCCCCCGTCGCCAGCGCTGGAGATTTTCGCCTGTTCGAGGGCGAGCTTGCCGGTGCGCGTCGCGAGGTCCCACTTCCGCGTCGCATATCCATCGCGCCGCGCTCCCTCGCCAACGCCCACCGTCTGGGGTCGCACGAGTGGCGTAGCATCGACGCGCCGCTCACCGAGCAGGGTTCGCACTGCTCCCGGCGGAAGCACGCGATACTGCGAACCGTTGGGCCAGACCAGCACGTGACCATAACGGTCGCCGCGGGCGCGAATTTCGGAGCCTTGTCCGAGTGAAAATGCGCGCGAATCGAAGATAACCGTCATACGGCCGATGCTGGCGAGGTGGACGGTCATGCGAAATGCGGTCAGCTTTCGCGCCGTATCGACGCCGGACTGATTCACTTCGGCGGCCTTGCCGAGCGGTGGACTCTCCGGATAGCGCCACTCGCCTTCGAGCGACACCCCCTGAAACTCGCGCTGCGTCAGGGGATCATCCTCCGGCGGCTGATCGGTTCGGAACGCCTCGGGCAGCGCTACACTTCCATCGCTCGCGGTGAGCTTTCCTTCCGGATCGCTGTTGCGGCGGACGTTGCCGGCAACCGGTGACACCAACGGGCTCTCGGCCGCCGGCTGGCCCAG
>DASWDH010000355.1:0-3316 GCA_036395495.1 Polyangiaceae bacterium | reverse complement strand
ATGCCTTCACCCCTCGCCCTTCTTCTTCACCGTCGTCCGGCCCGGGCCCGCAAGTCCACGTGATGCTGCCGCGCATCGAAATGGCGACGGCTTGCGCGCGCGGATCGGTGCTCGGCATTTCCAATCTCGACGTCGATCTCGCCAACATCACCGGCTCGGTGTTCGCGGGCACCGACCGCACCCAGATCGTGGTGAACCGCTACAGCGTCAATGCGCGCGGTATCACGCCGGCCGCCGCGCAGGGCACCGCCGCGACGCGTATCGAGATTCCGTCGATCACCGGGCAGGCTGTGTCGCTGTGGACGACCTTCGACGGGTACCTCGGCGACGTACAGCTCAATGCGCGCCTCGGGCTCGACGGCAAAACGCTCGAGATCTCTGGCGATACGGTGCGCGCGCGCCCCGGAGCCGTGCGCGCGCTCTGGGCGCCGTGGCCGCTCCAGGATGAGGCGACGGTGCATTTCGAAGCGAAGGGCGTTCCTCCCCATCTCGCCGCCAAGGGGACGGCAGAGGTCGGGACCGGCAGCGCCGATTTCGAGGGCGAGCTTGGGTTCGAGGAAGGCCTGCATACGCACCTCATGGTCAACGCTCGGCGCGTCGATCTTCGCTCGATCTTCCCCACCGCTCCGGCGACCGAGATTTCCGCCTCGGGCCATGTGAGCGTCTCCGTCAAAGGGGAGCTGGGCGTGACCGGCTTGATCGCGGCCGATACGCAACCTTTTCGCATCGAGGGCATCGACGTTCCTCCGGCCTCGGTCAACGTCGCGCTCGAAGGCCCCCACGCTTCCGGCCAGGTGGTCGTACGTGACCCTGCTCTGCGCGCCGACATCGATTTCGATCTCCACCCCGGGCAAGACGATGGCCCGCTCGTTGTCGATCTCGATTGGCGCGCCCAGGTGCCCGAGATGGATCGCGTGCCGTGGCTCGCGCCGATCGGACATGGCCAAGCCCGATGGCACGCCAAAGCACGGATCGTCGAAGGGCGTGTCGATGCACGCGTCGACGGAACGCTCGAACGGGTGACCCGCCCCGTGCTGGGACTCGAGCAGGCCAAGATCACGGGATCGCTGCGCGGCCCTCTGGCCGGCCCGACGCTTTCGGCATCGCTCAATGGCAAGGGTTTGCGCGCCGGGGCGCTGTATTTCCCGGACGTGCAGGCGACGGCACAAGGCCCGCTCGGGCGCCTCGCCGTCACCACGACGGTGTCCGGCGAGAATGCGCCCAAGTTCACCGCCAGGGCTTCCGTCGAGCGAACCCGCGGTGGCACGGCGCTTCGAGATCTGGAGATCACTGCGCAGCGTGACGACGTCGCGATCTCGGGCAAGGTGGGCGCCATCGAGGTGACCGATGACCGCGTCGACCTCCGAGCGATCGCGATCGAAGGTGCCGGTCAGCCGATCACCGGATCGATCAGCGTCTCCCCGGCGAGAGTGCGGGTGCAAGCCTCGTCGGGCGAGCTCGACCTGAAGAAGCTCGCGGCCATTTTTCTGCCGGGTTTTCCAGTGGCAGGGCACCTGGCCTTCGATATCGACGCCGAGCTGCAGGGCCAGAACGAGGGCGGCCATGCGCGGCTGCACCTCACCGACGGAAACTTCGCGGGAATCTCGGGGATCACCGCGCAGGCCGAGGCAGCCTCCGAGAACCGCAGATTTTCCGGTGGCGCCGAGGTGAAGGTGGGCGAGCTAGGCTCGCTGACCGCCACCACCGTCGACGCCAATCTGGCGGGACCGATGCTTCGTGGTTCGTCGTGGACCGACGCCACCGGCCGCCTCGATATGAACATGAACGTGGATCTCGATCGGGTGGGCCGAGACCTGCCCGAGTTGCTCGGTCGGTACGCGCGAACGGGCGGCGAAATCCACGCCAAGCTGGTCTTGTCGCGAGAAGACCTCGAAGCCCACCGCCATCATGCGCCGCTCGCCAACCTGGCTCCGCCGCCGAATATCGAGCTCTTGCTGTGGACGGCCGGCCTCAGGGCCGAGATCGCTTCCAAGGTGCCGCTGCCGAAAGAGAAGGCTGCCCCGGTGTTTTCGACGGACGGCGTCGATGTGCAGCTCGGCTTGCATGCGGACGGCGAAACCGAACATGCCGAGCTGACCGCGCGGTTGGTCGATCGCCAGGGAATCTTCGTGGGCGTCACGACCCTCGGCAAGCTGCCTCTCCGCGATCTCTGGGCCCACCCCGACGAGATGGCCGATCGCCTGGCGCGCCTGCCGGTGACCGCGCAAATAACAATGCCCCGGCGCGCTCTCTCATCGTATCCAGAATTCGTTCGACTGCCGGATGTCGGAGGCGAGCTCGAGGCGATCGCGGCGTTCCGGGGGTCGCTTCGCTCGCCGTCTCTTGCGGTCACCGTCCGCGGCTACGGCGTTCAGCCGTCGACCGACGTGTTCGCCCTGCCCGTCGACTTCGATGCCCAGGGCACCTACGACGGGCAAAGAGCGATGGCGAGGGTGCAAGCCCGCCGGCCGGAGGGCATCGTGCTCGATGCTTTGACCGAGATCACCGCACCTCTCGACAGGCTGATCGGAGACGGACAAGAAGGGCCGCGATGGGAAGCGAGCGGTTCGGCGCAGCTGGTGAGCTTTCCGTTGACCGCGATACCCGCTTTGGTGGAGACGCAAGTGGCGGGTCTCGCGAGCGGCAGGCTGAAGTTCAGCGGCATCAACCGGGACCCCGAAATCAACGCCGAATTGGAATTGCGCGACCTCCAGCTGGAAAAGGCACTGTTTCCCCGCGGAATTGCCGTTATTCGCATCGCCAAGGGAGTCGTCGTCGCCAGCGCGAAGCTCGAGCAGCCGGAAGGCGGCGGTGGTTCGGCGACCGCCTCGGCGGGCGTGCGTTGGAACTCGCCGGTCGGCCCCCAAATCGACCCCGCCAAGCCACTCGACTTCTTCGCCGAGGGCCACGATTTTCGCGCCGCCGCGCTCTACCCGTTCCTTTTTCGCGACATTTTCACGTACTTCGATGGGCGTATCAACGGCACGCTGCACCTGCACCAGGAGTCGGAAGAGGGTGCGATCAGTCAAACGGTCGACGGCGCCTTCACGCTGCACGACGGTGTTTTACAGATCCCGGAAGTGGGCCAGGAGTTTCACAAGGCGAGAGCAAGCATTACGGTGCGCAAAGGTGGCGAGGTGGAGATCTCTGATGTATCCGCCAGTGGCGTCACCGGTCGGCTGACCGCGGCAGGCAAGATTCGGCTGAAGGGCTTCGCGTTCGAGAGCGGCGAAGGCACGGTGCGCATCGCTCGCCATGAAGCGGTGCCCCTCACCCTCGAGGGGGTGTCGCTCGGCGAAGCTTGGGGGACGCTCTT
>DASWDH010000354.1:0-13532 GCA_036395495.1 Polyangiaceae bacterium | reverse complement strand
GATCTACGGTCCACGCGACAATGAAACATTTGCCTTCTTTCAGACCGTCTCGCGACGCGTACTGCCCTACCTCGGGGACGGCCAAAACACGCTCAGCATCGTGTACGGCGCCGACGCGGCGAGCGCCTGTGTGCGGGCCATCTTCGCCGACGTGCCGAGCGGTAAGACCTACTTCATCGAGGACGGCAACGTGTACGTGTGGCTCGAGATGCTGGCAGAGCTCGAACGGGTCCTCGAGCGACGTGCGCTCCTGCGGTTTTCGATCCCCTTTTTCGTATTGAGAGGTATGGCCACCGCCTCCGAGGGCTACGGCCGCCTTCGCAAGAAGGCGGTGATGTTGACGCGCGACAAGCTCAACGAGCTCTCGGCGCCCCACTGGGTGTGCGACAGCAAAGAAACGCGCACCGAGCTCGGCTGGGCACCCGAAGTCGATTGGACCGAAGGCGCCCGCCGCTCCGCCGCTTGGTACCGCGAACAAGGTTGGCTCTAACCGCGTCCGCTATGCGATCGGCGGGCGTACTAGCATTACTGCGTCAGATCCTCACTACCAGATCGTCTCATCGGAGTAGCCATAGACCCACTTAAGTACTGACCAACATCCAAGGCGGAACTGGCTGTCGGCGAAGCCACCGCAGGCGGGGCCGCAGGCCGCGCCGAGTAACTCAAACAGAGGCGGGGCCGCAGGCCGCGCCGAGTAACTCAAACAGAGGCGAGGCCTAGCGGCGATTCCGGTCTGACGCACGGCTTCCGACGGCCTCGCCGTCATTTCCGTGGGCGACGCGCGGCAATTGCTGATCGTGATCTGTCATCGCCAAGATCTGACGCAGTCATGCTAGACGCCCAAAGCCTCGACGGGAGCGGCGGGGAGCCGCGGGCGAGACCGAACGCGTCCGATCACGCGGCGCGCAACGCGCGCGCCGATCAGCGCGACGAGCGAAGAGAGCGTCAACATGAGCGTGCGCGTGGCCGTGCCGAGAGCCGTTCGCCGCCGGGTGGCAAGCCGCTCGGGGTGCTCCCAAAAGCGGCTGAGCGCGCGCCACCTCTCTCGGCGCAGTCGCTCGTTACGGCGATTCACTCGCAGCAGCACGACACCAGTGGTCACGGCGATTGCGGCGAAAACGCCGCCCCCGGCCACTGCGACGGTGCCCGCGTGACGGCGCACCTGCAGTTTCCAATCGAGCATTTCGTTTCGGCGGCGATCGAGGGCGTCGATCGTGCCGAGAAGACGGGCGCGAGCTACATCGGCTTCGTGCTCGAGCTCTTCGCGGATCTCTTCGCCGTTCATATCATTCGCTCCTTTACGGTCTCGACGTCGGTTTCCAAACGCCGCCTGGTCTGGGCGAAAGGTTTCTTCGGCAGAAGCTTGTAACCAATGGCTCCTGCCAGGCCGGCGCTGACCATCAGGATGAGGCCCATGACCAGCGCCGGAAGCGGGCCGGGAAAAATGGCCAGCGCCACCGCCACCAGGATCAACGCCAGAGCCACGGTGAAGGCCAGGAACGCTGCGCCGAGGGTGATGCCCGCGCTTTTCGCAGCGACGACCTCCTGTTTCGCCTCGTCTTTGGCTAAGGCGACTTCCAATCGAATGAGCTCTTTTGCTTCGGTAAAGACCTCCTTCACCAGCTCGGTCGCTGGCGTGTCCGGAGGCGGCGTGTTCATCCCGGGATCCACTGGTTGCATCTTGCCCTCAGGATTTCCTTAGGGCCTGCGTGCTGATGTGACTCCCGGTCCAGCGGCCGAGTCAGGCGGTAGGCAGCGAGCCACGGTCCGCGCCAGGCGGAAACGCTCGGTCGATTTGCCGTAGCTCGTCGTCGGTCAGCTCGAGATCGCCCGCTCGGGCGTTGTCACGTACATGGGCCGCCGCTGCCGCCTTGGGGATGGCGAAAAGGCTGTCGCGCCGGACCAAGAACCGAAGGGCGATTTGCCGTGGCGTGGCCCCATGCGCTTTGGCGATGCTGGCCAGCACGCGAAAGCCAGCGCTTCGTTCCGACACGAACCGACCCGCTCCGAAGGGACTGTAGCCGACCACCGCGATGTCGTGTCGCTCGCAAAACGGGAGCACGCGATGCTCGATGCTCCGCTCCTCGAGATGATAAAGGACCTGGTTGCAGGCGATACGGCGGTCGCCGACGATCGCGATGGCCTGCTCGAGCTCCGGCACATCGAAGTTCGAGAGCCCGAAGAATCGGATCTTGCCGGACCGTTCGAGCTCCTCGAAGCCGGAGAGGGTTTGCTCGAGGGGGTGGTGGCCGGGCCAGTGCAGCAGGTACAGATCGAGCCGGTCGGTCCGCAGGCGCTTCAAGCTTCGCTCGCAGGCTTTGATCGTTCCGGCATGGGTCGCGTTGCTGGGCATGACTTTGGAAACGAGAAAAAGCTGGTCGCGGCGCCCTTCGATCGCTCGCCCCACCAGCTCCTCGATCGAGCCACTGCCGTAGAGCTCAGCCGTATCGACGTGGGTCATGCCCGCATCGAAGCCCGCTCGCAGCGCCGCGACCGCATCGGCCTCGCGGTCGTGCTCCATCAGGTAAGTCCCTTGCCCGATGAGCGGGAGCGGCACGCCGGTCCACGCGAACTTGCGAGCTTGCATCACTTTCCCCGCGCAGCGCGGATGGCCGAGAGCGCCGCCCGCGCCTTGTTTCGTGTTTCCTTTGCCTCGAGCGCCGGAACGCTGCCTTCGACGATACCGGCGGCCGCCGTGATCTCGAACTGCCCGTTTTGGCAGAGAATCGTACGAATCGCGATGGCCAAGTCCAAATCGCGCGCAGGTCCGACGTAGCCGACGGCGCCGCCGTAAACCCCGCGCGACCGCGGCTCGAGCTCGCGAATGATCTGCATGGCGCGGACCTTCGGGGTACCGGTCAGCGTGCCGGCGGGAAAAGCCGCTCGAACGACGTCCCAGGGTCCGAGGTCCGGACGAACGCGCCCCGAAACCTCGCTCACGATGTGCATCACATGCGAGAAGCGTTCGACCTTGACGCGCACGGGCACACGCACGGTACCGGTCTCAGCCACGCGTCCCACGTCGTTGCGTGCGAGGTCGATGAGCATCACGTGCTCGGCGAGCTCCTTGGGGTCGGCCAGAAGCTCCTCGCAGAGGGCGACGTCTTCGGCCGGCGTGCGGCCGCGGCGGCGGGTGCCGGCGAGCGGCCGCACGGTGACCGTCTCATCCTCCAGTCGGACGAGCGTCTCCGGCGAGGCGCCCGCTATCTGCAATGACGGTGCCCCGTCCCGTGCCGGCAAGTCGACGAAGAACATGTAAGGGGAGGGGGACAGCACCCGAAGGGCCCGATAGACATCGAACGGATCGGTGCTCCCCGCGCTGGTGACCATCGTCCGACCGAGCTGAATTTGAAAGGCGTCGCCGGCGCGGATGTACTCCTTGGCTCGTTCAGCTTTGGCTTGGTACGTGGCGTCGTCCATCAGCACGTCGACGTCGCCTGGCACGGCCATCGGGTCCGGGGTGGCGAGGGGACGCAGATCGCCCCCGGTTTCGAGGTCGTGGCGCGCCCGCTCCACTTCGCCCTGATCGGTGGCAGCAATGGTGACCGTTTGCCGCAGGTTGTCGAAGACGACGACCGTCGCTTCGCTGACCAGCCGCGCGAGCGGCTGATGCTCGGGCCACCGATCGACTTTCGTCGTGAAATGCACGAGATCGTAAGCCAAATAGCCGACATGCGCTCGCGCAAAACGGGCAGCCATGTCCGGTTCGTTGTCCCGCCCGGTCGGGATCTGCGAAGCGAGCTCCGCAAAGGGATCTCCCGACGCGAGGGTCTGCCCCTGGGGCGGTGCGTGCAGGATGATTTCGCGGCGCGGGCGGTAGCCCAAGATCGAGTAACGACCCCATCTCTCCCCCGAGACGACGCTCTCCAGCAAAAAAGAAGGGCCCGAAGCTGCGCGCCGCAACGCGGCGTACGCCGCAACGGGCGTGAGGCGGTCGGAGACGAGGGTCAAGGTGGCGATCGGCTTCATGCGCACAGCCAAGGTAGCTTCAGGGGGGAGCGGGTGCCAATCGCTGATTCTCGAACTCGCGGTCTGCAAAAGGAGACTTCTCGAGGCAAAGACGGTGCTAGGCTTTGCCCCCCTTTTCACGAGCGAACCTTGTTGTCTGAGAACTCCCCTCCCTCCTCCGGTCCGGTGCACCCGGGACTCGTCTTGGGCGTGTATGCGGAGGAGCTCGCCCATGGGGCGCGCATCGCCGTTTTTGGAGACGCGACGCACAGCCTCGCCGCAGAGCTGGCAGAGCGGGGCGCGCGGCTCGTGCACGTCTACGATACGGATGTCGCGCGCGTGGCCGAGGCCACTGCGCGCCGTCACGATCGGTCGATCTTTTACGCGCCGTTGCCCGAAGGCGGCGACTTGGGCGTGCGAGACGGCGCGTTCGATCTCGTTCTCGTTCCCGATTTGTCGTTCGTCGAGGATCCGGAAAGCCTGCTCGTGGTCGTGCGTCGCGTGCTCTCCCCGCTCGGGGCCGCGCTCATCGCATCACCGAACGCCGATGCCGAAACGCCGCTCATCCCGATACCCCTCTCCGAGGGAGCGCTGGGCTACTACGAGCTGTACGAAGCGGTGGCGGCGCACTTTTCGACGGTGCGGATGATCGGGCAGGCGCCTTTCGTGGGTTACGCCGTCGCGGAGTTTTCGGTCGAAGACCCCGAGCCGACCATCGATACTTCGTTGACGGAGTCGGAAGGAAAAGAACCCGACTGGTTTTTGGCTCTGGCGAGCGATCGCGACATTCGACTGGAACCCTTTTCACTGATCGAATTACCGGTCGCGTTTCGATCGGTTGCCCTCGAAGCCGAGCCAGAGTTGCCGGGGCCCGAGGATATCGACGTTGAGTCCGGCGAGAGTCCCGCCTCCGAGCGCAGCGGAACCGTCCTCGTCAACATTCTGGAAGCCGAACGCGAGGCCGCGCTCGCATCCTTGCGGCAGCAGGAGCACGCGGTCAAAGAGGAGCGCTTCCGGGCCGATCACACCAGCCAGGAGCTTTCCGCGGCGCGCGAAGAGGTGATGCTCCTGCGTGAGCGATGCCGTGGCCTCGAAGAGGCGCTCGAACAAGAAGAGAAGCGCCGGAGAGAACTCGAGGCAGAGCTCGAGCTCGTGCAGCACAATCCGGAGCTCGTGGCATTGACCGAACGCCTCGAGGGCCTCTCGGTGACGGCGCAGAGCCTGGCCGACGAACACGAGCAAGAGGTGGCGCGGCTCGAAGGCCAGCTTCGGGAACGAGGTAGGGAAGTTCAGGACCTGCGTGCCGAGGTCGAGCGACGCGACAAGCTCGTGCGCGAGGTCGTGGCGATGAACTACCCTGCCCCGGCGCCGCCCGAGCCCGCCTCGTCGAACGGCCACGAGGGGGTCATTGCCGACCTATCGGCCCGGCTCGACCGTCTGGCCAGCGAAGCGGCGACGAGAGAAGCCGACCTGACGGCGGCCAAATGGAAAATCGCCCAACTGGAGAGAGAGCTGGCTCAGCAACGTTGACACGCGAAAAGCCCGCCTTACCTTCCGAACCGTCCTCCATCTATGCAGGATGGAGGTCATCATGGGCGGTGGAGCAGCGGACGATGTGAAACAAGTATCATGACGGAAAAGCGCTGCTACTACGAGGTTCTTGGCGTACCACGAGCGGCTTCCGAAGAGGAGATTCGGAAGAGTTATCGGCAGTGCGCGCTCAAGTACCACCCCGATCGCAATCCCGAGGATCCGACCGCGGCCTGCCGATTCAAGGAAGCAACGGAGGCCTTCAGCATCCTTTCTGATCGGCACAAGCGGGCGCGCTATGACCAATTCGGCCACGCCGGGGTCGAAGCGGGCGGGATCGACTTTTCCGGAGCCGGCATTGGCGACATCTTCTCGCAGTTCCAGGATCTCTTTTCCGAGTTCTTCGTGGGGGGCGGTCCGCAGCGAGGGCGAAGGCAGGGTCCGCGGCGGGGATCGGACCTGCGCATTCAAGAGCGGCTCACGATGAAGGACGCCGTTCTCGGCTGTAAGAAAGAAGTCGTTGTCCGTGCGCCGGCCACGTGTGAGCCGTGTGGCGGATCCGGCGCGGCCCCGGGGTCGCAGCGGCAAACCTGCGCTACCTGTCACGGCGCCGGGCAAGTCTCCAGCGCACGCGGCTTCGTGATGTTCACTTCCACGTGTCCGGCCTGCCACGGCCAGGGTTCGATCTTGCGGGATCCCTGTCCGAAGTGCCGCGGCGCCGGGCAAGTCGAAAAGACGCGGAAGGTGCTGGTCACCTTCCCCGCGGGCATCGACACGAACCAACGACTCCGCGTGCCGGGGCAAGGTTTGCCAGGTCCGCAAGGGGGCGAACCGGGCGATCTGTACGTCGACGTCGAAGTCGAGCCCGACGAGCGCTTCGAGCGCGACGGGACCGATCTCGCCACGCGTGCTTCGGTGTCGTTCGTCGACGCATCGCTCGGCACGACGGTGACCGTTCAGCTCCTCGACGGTTCCGACCTGGAGGTCGAGGTGCCGCCTGGCACCCAGCCCGGTGACGTCATCGTGATGAAGGGCAAGGGGGCCCCACGCGTCGACGGGCGAGGGCGGGGTGCGCTCCACATCCAAGTGCAAGTCGAGGTGCCCCGCACGCTGAGCCCGCGCGCGAGGGCCTTGCTGGCCGAGCTCGAGCAGGAGCTCAAGCCCCGCTCCAAGCGCGCGACCGCCGGCTAACAGCTCGGCGCTTTCACTGCACGGGGATGCGGCAGGGCCCATACGGGGCACCCTGGCGCGCGCGGATGACGATGGCTCCGCCGGGGCCCGGACGAACGGCGAGCGCGCCACGCATGACCGGGCGACCTTCCTGCACGTTCTCGACGACGAGGACGATGTCGGCGCCTTCGTGCCCCACGGCCGAGATCGAGGCGAGACGCGGCGCGTGTCGACGCTCCGAACACGGGACCCCCTCCGCCGCAATGGCGATGGCGAACGCGCTCGAGTCGATCTTGGGTATCCCCGCTTGCCACGAAAACCTGCGATCGGTCGGCGGTCCGTAGACCACGCTGAGGCAACGGCAGGTGGCGGTCCGTTGCACGCTCGGAGCCATCGAGAGATCGTGCACGACCCCCAGAAACGACGCGCCGCCGTTCGCGGCCGGCGCTTCGACGGCCGCCGCCGGGGAACCGGTGTTGCGGTCGGAAGCACGCGTTGGTTCGGTTTCGTCTTGGCGATCGTCAGAATCGTTCGCGCTATTCACCGGCGCGTTCGCCTGCCCATGAGCGCGACACCCCGCGGCGATGGCCATGACCACCACCACGACGGAGGCGTGCCGCAGGATCATGCGCTCGAACATGGCCTCGTCCGTGGCCTAGCCTAACTCACCA
This sequence comes from Polyangiaceae bacterium, assembly GCA_036395495.1. GTDB lineage: Bacteria > Myxococcota_A > Polyangia > Polyangiales > Polyangiaceae > DASWDH01. Next base: position 6,213 of record DASWDH010000354.1, on the reverse strand, counting down.
CCTTTGTTTTCGGCTAACATCCGAGACGACGTGGACATCGAGAAACTGAAGGCGCGACTCTCCGCGACGACCACCGTGCTCGGGGTCGGGAGAGTGCGCGCGGTGACCGGGCTCTCGGTTCGCGCTTCGCTGCCCGGCGCGCGGGTGGGCGACGTGGTGGTCATCAAACGAAAGGGCGAGCCCCTGCCCGGCGAGATCGTGGGCTTCGACGAGGGCGCCGCCATCATCCTTCCTCTCGGTCATGTCGCTGGCATCGGGCCGGACGACGCGGTCGAATCGACCGGGGCGCCGCTCGAAGTCCGAGCGTCGGAAGGGCTGCTCGGCCGCGTCGTGGACGGACTCGGCCGCCCGATCGATGCAGGTGGGCCGGTCGAAGGTGCCGCCGTACCGGTGGACCGTTCGCCGCCCGCGGCACTCGGAAGGCGTCCGGTCGCAGATCCGCTGCCGACCGGCGTGCGGGTGATCGATGGGCTCTTGACGCTCGGAGAGGGACAGCGCATCGGCCTCTTCGCGGGCTCCGGCGTCGGCAAATCGACGCTTCTCGGTGCGATCGCGCGGGGGACGGCGGCGGATGTCGTGGTCGTCGCTCTGGTCGGGGAGCGCGGGCGTGAAGTCGGCGAGTTTCTCGAGCAGAGCTTGGGGCCGCTTGGCCGCAAGAAGAGCGTCGTGGTCGTCGCAACGAGCGATGCCCCGGCACTCGAGCGTCTGCGCGCGGCGCAGGTCGCCACCGCGTATGCCGAGTACTTTCGCGACTGCGGCCTCCGCGTGATGCTTCTCGTCGATTCGGTGACGCGTTTCGCGCGCGCGCAGCGCGAAGTCGGGCTGTCGGCGGGGGAACCTCCCGCTCGACGCGGTTACCCGCCCAGTGTGTTCGCGATGCTGCCCCGTCTCCTCGAGCGGAGCGGCCAAGGTGCAAAAGGATCGATCACCGCCATCTACACGGTCCTCGTGGAAGGCGGCGACATGGACGAACCGATCGCCGACGAGGTGCGCGGTATCGTCGACGGGCACGTGGTGCTCGAGCGTGCGCTCGCGGCGCGCGGTCGATACCCGGCCGTCGATGTAACGGTTTCCCTTTCGCGGGTGATGGATTCGATCGTCGAAGAGAACCACCGCGATGCGGCGCGCCGGATGCGCGATCTCGTCGCCCTCTACGAAGCGAAGCGGGACCTGCTGCTGCTCGGCGCCTACGCCAAAGGAACGGACAAGGAGCTCGACCGCGCGATCGAGCTCATGCCGCAGATCGAGGCGTTCTTGCGCCAGAGTTCCGACCAAATCATCCCCTTCGCGGACAGCGTGCAGAAGCTCGCGTTAGCGGTAAAGTAGCCCGCTTCTCCCAGTCGAACGATGACGATCCTGCAAGTGGCTGATCTGAGCTTTGGATACGGCGCCTCCCGGCTCTTCCAAGGGGTGACCTTTTCCATGGCGCTCGGCGAGCGCGTCGCGCTGGTCGCGCCGAACGGCGCCGGAAAATCCACGCTGCTCCGGCTCATCGCGAGCGAGCTCTCGCCCGACCAGGGTTCGGTGGTCGTTCGGCGGGGAACGAGCGTCGGCTACTACCGTCAGTCGCACGAGCTCTCCTCGGACGGAACCGTCCTCGACGCTTTCCTCTCCGGATTCCAGAACGTGCTCACGCTGAGACACGCTCTGGACGAGGCGCACCACCGAGCCGCGAGCGGCACCAAAGAGGATCTCGATCGATTGGCGCGCGCGACGGACGAGTACCACGTCGCCCATGGCGACGAACTCGAACGCAAGGTGGAGATCATCGCCGGCAAGCTCGGATTCTCGGCGGGGGACATGTCGCGCCAAGTGAAGAGCTTGTCGGGGGGGGAGCGAGGGCGCTTGCATCTCGGCGTCGTGCTGGCGCAAGAACCGGATCTGCTGCTCCTGGACGAGCCGACCAATCACCTCGACCTCGATACGATTGCCTGGCTCGAGCAGCACCTTCTGCAATATCGCGGCGCGATCCTCATCGTCTCGCATGACCGGGCCTTTCTCGATGGCGTGACGGGCACCACGATGGAGCTCGGGCGCACGAGCTTTCGCGTCTACCCGCTGCCCTATTCGGACTACGCGGTCGCCCGCGAAGCCGACCTCGAGCGCGAGCGCGAGCTCGCCGAAAGACAGCAAGCCTTCGTTGACAAGACCGAGGACTTCATCCGCAAGAACATCGCCGGACAAAAGACCAAGCAGGCCCAGAGCCGGCGCAAGATGCTGGAGAAGCTCGACCGCCTGGGTAATCCCGAAGACGTGTGGGCGGTAGCCGAGAAGGTGCGCTTTCGGTTCGCGCCCGCGGCGCGAACGGGAGACATCGTGCTCGACGCCAAAGGGCTCGGCGCCGCACGCGGCGGTCGCAAGCTGTTCGAGGGTCTCGACCTGCTCGTCCGCCGGGGCGACCGCATCGGAATCGTCGGTCCGAACGGCGCGGGAAAAACCACGCTGCTCAAGTTGCTCGCCGGTGTCGGCACCGCGGAAGATCTCGGCGAGGTCCGGCGCGGCACCAATCTCGCCGAGGGCTACTTCGACCAGCACCTCGGCACGCTCGACCCCTCGCGGACGGCGGTGGAAGAAATTCGGAGTATACGCGGCGACCTCAACGTCGACGGCGCGCGGCAGTACCTCGCGCGCTTCCGCTTCTACGGCGACGACCCTTTGCGAAAGGCGTCCGGGTACTCGGGCGGCGAGCGTTCGCGCTTGTGTCTGGCCAAGCTCCTGCTCGAGCCGCGCAATCTTCTCTTTCTCGACGAGCCGACGAATCACCTGGACATTCCCGCCGCGGAAATCCTGGAAGAAGCGCTGGTCGGCTTCGAGGGCACGGTGCTCCTCGTCTCGCACGACCGGCGTTTCTTGGAAAACGTGACGACCCGGACCATCTCGATCCGCGATGGCGCGTGCGATGTCTATCCGGGTGGGTTTCGCGACTTCATCGACGCCGGACAACGCAAGCGAGAGTCGTCGGCGCCTCTAGCCGGCGAGAAAACGAAGGGCAAGGCGCCGCCTGCGAAAGGCGAAGACGAGCGCGCCACCCGGCGCGCCGCTTTCCAGCAGGACAAGGCCGACGCTCGCGCGGCAGAACGCCGTAAGAAGCGCGTCGCGGAGCTGGAAGATCTCATCGCCGGGGCCGAAACGAAAGTCGCGGCTCTGCGGGAAAAGCTCAAAGAAGATCCGGGGGGCAATTGGGAGAAGATTGCGAACCTCGCGCGCGAGGAGCAAGCTCTGAGCAGGCGAATCGAATCCATGATGTCCGAATGGTCGGCGCTCTGTGAGCAGGTGGCGCGTGAGACAGCGGGATCGTCCACCGCGTCGATCCCGCCAAGCCGGTCGAGGGGAGACGGCGCATGAGCCGGCGGGCTTGGTCGGCGCGCGCGGGTACGTGGGCCGCGCTCTTCGCGGCCTTCACCATGGTACTTTCGCCGGGTTGCAAGCGGCGTCCGCTCGACGAGCTTCCCCCCGAACAGGACCCGCCCACCCAGACATTGCCGGCACTGACACTCACCGACGACACACCCGATCTGCTGATGACCTGGGTGGATGGCCGCGGAGACGCCCACACGGCCAAGAAGCCGGCGGATGTTCCGATGGAGGGGCGCGATCAAGTGCGCGTCATGATGACGACGCGTGAAGAGGGAACGCGCAACCTATTTTACGTGGCCAACCTCACCGTGAAGAATTTGGATGGCACCTACCCGGTGACGACGATGCCGCGTGTCGAGTGGGACGCGATGATCGCCAAGCGGCGGCAGGCCTTCGCGGCATCGAGCGCAGCGCCGAAGAACGACGAGCCTCCGTCGCCCGGCGCGCAAGCCGATCCTGCCGTGCCGGCGTCGTTCACGGTGATCGTCTACGGAGCGGCTTGGTGCGGCGCGTGCCACGAGGCAGTGGCCTACCTCAAACGTCGCAAGGTGCCGGTCGTCGAGAAAGACATCGAGCAGGATCCCGCGGCCGAACAAGAGATGCGCACCAAGCTCGCCCGCGCGGGGTTCCACGGAGGCTCGATCCCGGTCATCGACGTGAAGGGGAAAATCCTGATCGGATTCGAGCCGCATGCTCTCGAGGCCGCCGTGCGCGGCGCCAGCGCCGTCGCGCTGTAGCTCGCGAATGCGATGTGTTTCAATAGCGCCCGGCGCGGCGAGCGGGGAAGAGCGTTTCCCAGATCGTGTCGGGAGCGACGCCGAACATGGGCCCGAGGCGCTGAAAGACGACGACGTTGAGGCGGCCGTCCGGAGGGCTGGCCACCGCGCGGACGAAGTCGTCATCGACGGAGAACCCCGAGCGTCGTGACGCGACGGCGGCAACCGAGTGAACCACTGCGGGTGACCATTCACCGCTGCGGGCAAGCTGCGCTTTCACGTCGAGCGCCGCGCGCATGACCCCATGATAGGCGATCATCCATTCCATCCAGGGCTCCACGGGCGCGGCGCCAGCGGCTTGCACGAGGGCACCCGCGCGGCGATCGATCTCGTCCCGCCGCAGTGTGTCGAGCTCGCGAAGCGCGCCGGGAAACTCACGGGCGAGCGCACGCAGCTCGCTCCGGGCGGCCAGGCCGCGTCCTTCGTCGCGGTCGCGGCGTATCCTCGCGAGTACTTCGTACTTGCGCGCGAGCGCCAGCAGCGCTTCGGGAGACGGTGGGGAAAGCAGCCGGTTCAAGTCAGACGAGGGCGTCGATCTTGGCGGCGAGAATGAAATCGTTTTCCGAGAGCCCTCCCACCGCGTGGGTGAAGATTGTGAATTCGACGCGGTTGTAGTGCACGCAAAAATCCGGGTGGTGCCTCTCGGTTTCCGCGACCTCTGCCACGCGATTCAAAAATTCCATGACGGTCACGAAATCTCGGAAGGCGAACGTCTTGTGGAGCCTCTCGTCCTTCGACTGCCAACTGGGTAGCTGGCCTGCCAGATCGCGAATTCGATCGGCATCGAGCCGCCGGGCGTTCCCGTCACAAGGAACGCACTTTCGGTGGGCAAGGTCGATGGCGGGCATGTTGGGAACGGCGACGGGCTCAGACCTCGAACTCCCCTTTTTCGAGGATTTCCGTAACCCGGTAGAGGAAGGAATTGCCTAGCACACCATCGATCACGCGGTGGTCGTACGAAAGGGCCACGTACATCACCGGGTGGATCACCATCGTGTCTTGCCCGTCGACATCGACCACCACCACCCGTTTCTGGATCTCGCCCATCCGCAGAATTCCCACGTTGGGCTGAGCGATGATGGCACCGCCGAAGAGGTTGCCGCGCAGGCCTGGATTGGAGAGCGAGAAGGAGCAGCCAGCCAGGTCGTCGGCCGTGATCTTACCGGCCCGCGCGCGGCTCGCGACATCGTCGATCGCCTTGGCGAGCCCCCGGAGGGAAAGCTCGTCGGCCCGTTTGATGTTGGGCACGACGAGCCCGTCCGGCGCATCGACGGCGACACCGAGGTTGACGTCTTTGAGAACGACGTAAGAATCGTCCAGCACGCGAGCGTTGAGGGCTGGAAACTCGCGCAGCGCCCGCACCGTCGCCGCACAGACGAACGACAGCACGGTCAACGGCACGCCCTCCTTCTTGTATCGATCCTTGTTGACCTCGCGCAGCTTCGACGTCTTGTAGAGGTCCACTTCGGCGACCGTCACCACGTGCGGTGCGGTCAACTTCGAGTAGACCATATGGTCGGCGGTCAGCCGGCGACGCCGCGTAAATGGAATGACTTGATCCCCGTCCTTCGGCCGATAGGGGGGGACTCTGTACGCGCCGTAACCGGCGTTCGGCGCAGGGAACTTCACGCCGGTGTTCAAGAGCGCCGCGAGCTCGGGACTCGCGCCTAGGCCGACCAGCATAGGGGGAGCCGCGTCAGCAGGTCGGGCGGAAGCGGTCGTCTCCTGCCCACTCTGCATTTCGGCTGCTTTCATGACGTCTTCGCGCGTGACGCGACCACGTAGGCCGGACCCCTGGACCTGATCGAGATCGACACCGTGTTCGAGCGCGAGCTTGCGCACGACGGGCGAAGAACGTCCCTTACCGGTGCCGTTGTCGGACCCCGGCGCGAGGCCCCCATCTCGACTCGCCGACAACGAGTCGCCCCCCGACGAGCCAGAGCTTGGCGCCGGAGGTTCGGAGCGCCCCGACATGCCCTCCGGCGGCGGTGCCGGGACGGTCGCACCGGGCTGTGACGCGGAGCCGGACGCCATCGCGGCTGCGCCGGGCTCGATCTCGCAGAGAGGCTCGCCGACCTTG
>DASWDH010000353.1:0-7663 GCA_036395495.1 Polyangiaceae bacterium | reverse complement strand
GCTGGTCGTCTACGACACCGAGCCCACGCGGGCCCCGCTCTGGTCGGTCCAAACCGATTTCGAGATCGGGTCGACCGGCGCGCACCCCTGGCTCGACTGGCCCAATACGTACTTCCTCTCCGCCGATCCGCCGGCGATGCTCCTACTCGGCAAGGAGTGGATCGCAGTCGCCGCCGAGTCCAAGCGATACACCGGGGGCCCAGAGGCCACGCTGACCATCAGTGGCTCCGCGGATCTCTACATGCCCGTCGACGATCGATGGATCATTCCGCCCGCCTGGACGGCAGGATGGGTCGACACCGGGTGGAACATGATCGCCTGGGAAAGCTTGAATCGCCCTTCCCTCGTCTTCAGCATCTTCGCCAAGCCTCGGGTCTCGGGAAGCATCGACTTGCCCGAGATCGGAGACACGACTGGATACAACTACTTCATCATCGTGAACTGAGCGGGTCGCCCGAGCGAGCATTTCAGCTCGAGCGACCCACTGGCAGCCCCTCGGATCAGAACTCGTTGTCTGGATTGGCCGAGAAGAGATCGGCTTTGACCAGATCGAGATAGACGAGCGCGTGATCCATGAACGCCGGACGATCCTGATCGGCGTTCGCTTTGGCGATGATGAGCGTCTGCTTGACGTCGGCGAGCTCGTTCTGCGACGTGGGGTTGAGACCCTTGGCGCTGAGAACGGTGAGCGCGTCCTGGGTATCGGCAATGGCGACCGTGAGGAGGTCGGTGTTGCCCGACGAGCGGTTGTTGCGCACGAAGCTCACGCGCTTTCTGACTTGCCGCACGTTTTCGGCGGCATTCAGCACCCGCAAGAATGCCGCGATGTTCGCCTGCTGGGTCAAGTCGAGGTTGATATCGAAAAACCCCTCCGGCGAGTTCCTGAAATTCTGGCTCACGTAGAACCCGACCGCTGCTTCGATGTCGGCAGCGGCATTGTTGTGGAAAAGCGGCGGCGTATCGGCGGCTTCGATGAGCGGCGGCACGTTGAACAGACCGGACTGCAAAAAGCCGTCATCGTTCGGCAAGTCCGGGGTGAGGGTCGCGACGCCGGTGTTGAAGCTGGAGTTCGACGGCGTCTGGAAGAAGTCCGAGTGGCAGGCCGTGCACTGGCCCTGGCCGTTGAAGAGATCCTTGCCTTGCGCCGCGCGTGCGTCGCGGAACTGGAGGTTGTTGCCGCGCAGAAACTTCTGCCGTCCGGTGAAGAGTTGAAACGCCTCGAGCGCGTCGAGCTCTTCCTGGGTGGGAATCCGAAAATCGATGCCCGGGCGGCGCGAGAGCGTCTTCGTGAAGTGCTGAATGACGGCCCCGAAGGCAAACTCGTTCATGGTGGCGCGACCGGGAGCGCCGTCGCCACCCCAGCCGATCCGCTGATCCGGCGGACCGAAGCCGGCGACGGTCACGTCGTTCGTCGTGTTGAGGGCCAGCGTGTGGGGCACACCGCGCATGACGAACTTGTGCGTCGGATCTTCCAAGCCGTCGACATTCTCGAGGATGAGCCCGCGCTGTCGCATGAGCGTCGGATTCTCCAGCCCCGCCAGCGCGGGGTTCGTTTCGGCGACGAACAGCGCGTCGCTCTGCGGCAGCGTGGCGATGAACGCCGCGTCGATCGTGAGGCTGCGGTCGGCGCGGTGGCAGGTCCCGCAGGTGCGGCCGTTGCCAGCGAACTGCTCGTTGAAAAACAGCTCGGCGCCGCGTCCGACGAGCGGGTCGGTCGTTTCGATGTCGTTGGCAATGGTCCCCGACACGGGATCGAGCGTCCTTCCGGCCCGCTCGCGAAAGAACCGCTTCTCGAACAGCGTCCGCGAGCCGACCGCGATCCGGGACGCCGTCGGATGTTGGCCCTGACGGGTGACCACCACCATGTCGAGATCGAAGTTGACGTTGCCGCCGACGACGACGTTGAGCGACCGGGTGGTGGGGCTGGTGACCCCGAAAGTGCCGACCTTGACGAACGTATCGCCGCTCTCCGGCTTGACCGTGCGGCCGGAGCCGGCGATGTTCTTCACGAACCAGAGGTCAAAGTTCGCCCCCGACGGTACGTCATTGAGGCTCGCGGTGACTCTCCCCTCGCCGAAGACCAGCGCGGCGCTGCCCGCGGGAGTGCGGCCGGAGGTGACCAGCTTTTCGGTCACCAAACCGGGGTGAAACGCATAGCCGATAGGGAATCTCTGATCGAACCCCTGGTTCGTAAACACTTGTTTGAACGTCGCGAATGCGTCGGCCAGGCCATCTTCCGTGAGGAGCTGGCGGTTGGTCGCGACGTGGGAGTCGTCTTCGGAGGGTGCCCCGCTGCACGCGGCAACGAGGGTCGCCGCAGCTGTAAAGGTGGAGAATCGAGAAAGCCGCGGTCTTCTCAAGAGAAGCCCAGAGTGATGGGTCATGTGCAAGCGCTCCTTATTTCGGTGATTGCCGAAGTGAATGTGATGAAGCAGAACAACGCTCTGCTCCGCGCCCTTGTAACGAACGACTCGGCCCGTGCGACGAAATTTTTTATGAATACGTACGAAAATCGATTCATGACAAATACTCGAAATTGCGCTTGCGTCGTCGCGTTGTAAGCAGTAAGAATCGAGCATTTTATGAATAGAAGAGTGTCACCGCCGGCCTGAGGCGATTTGCCGCGTGAGGTCCCGCTCCCGAAGTACCTATCCGCCGGCGGCCACCCGAATCGACCGCGATCCTCGATGTCCCGGTCAGCCGAGCGCGGAAAGCTGCGCGCGACCATTGGCGAGCCTTTCGACTCTTGCGCGAACGCGCGGGCGTCAGGATTGCATCATCAACGCACCACGAACGCGACGGGCCACGCCGGAGAGTCGACGGCATGGAGAGCTTGGACGAGTACGGCCCCGTAGGTTCCCGGTGGGGTCGCGTACGGTATCGTGACCTGGAGCGATGCGCTCTGGCCGTTGTTCAGGGTGTAGCGGTCGAGCTCGGGCCGGATGGGATAATCGCCCACCCACGGGCTGGCTTGGATCGTCCAATCGGCAATGGGGGCACGAGACCAACCGGTCACCGTGAAGGCGTAGGGTTCGCCGACGACGAGCTTTTGCAGTCCGCCCGGCGACGCGATCATGCCGAAAGGAATGCTGTCGGCAGGAGCCGGAATGCAGGGCTCGCCTCCACTCGCCGCGGCCTGGTTGGACCACACGCGCTGAAGGCGGTAGCCGCTCTGTTCGACGAGCCTCCCCCAGCAAAAATCGCCGACCTCCCATCCCAACGAGGTCCATGGATTCGAAACGTCGGTCAGCGCATACGCGGGTTCGTTACGCGGTGACGGATCGGTGAGAGCATTGGTGACAAGGCGCGCCACGTCGAGCTCCATCGCCGCGACCTCGGAGAGAATCGCCGAAAAGCGCGGCTCGCAAGTGGGAACGACGACGTAAGGCACGCGCACCTCGGGTCCGTCGGTCATGTCGTGATAGCCCGTTCCCGGATTCGCGCGGCAAGAGTCGCCCGACAGCGTCGCGACCGATGTCCCAGCCGGCAAAAAGAGCACGTACAAGAAAGTCGGCTCGGACGTCGGCGCGCTGGGAATCGTGCCATCGCGAAGCCACGACCTGAGCAGCGCCTGTACCTCATCGTCCTTCACGGCCGCGGGTGCGGTGGTCGGCAGGTCCACGTGAGCGGCGTATTGCACACTGCGAACGCCGTACTCCGCTGCGACACGCGTGAGCCAACCCGACCGAGCGAGCGACTCGAGGAAGACTTTGAAATCCGGGGTGTGCGTGTCGCCCGCAAATGCCACGCTGACCACATTCACCGCGCCGAGCGTCGGTCCACCGCCGGTCGGAATTTCGGGATACCGCCGCGGCTCTGGCGGTGATTCTGCGGCACCCGAGGCGCATGCGGCTGCACCAACGATCGTGGCTAGGAGCCAGCTCGGCGTGGATTCGCGCTTCGCATCTCGCATCTTGCATCAGCTTCTCTCGGACGCAAGGCAGACGCAAATCGCGACTTGGGTTACGATGGGACCGATGGGATGGGAGGCGACCACGGGGGGGCAGCTCGACGCCGACCAGGAGTACTGGCTGTCGCTGCTGCGTCATAGGCCCCTCGGCATTCTCACCGATCTCGATGGCACGCTTCTGCCGTTTGCGAGCACGCCCGAAGCGGCCCGGCCCACGCCCGAGCTTCAAGGGCTCGTGCACGAGTTGGCGGATTTGCCGGGCGTCGCACTGGCGATCGTCAGCGGCCGCCCGCGCGAGGCCCTCGATGCTTACTTTCCGCGGCCGCACAGGGCCATGCTCGTCGCTGAGCACGGCGCCTGGAGGAGCAAAGCGGATGGGTGGGAGTCGCAACTGTCGCTCGACGAGCGCGCGATCAACTCCCTCCTCGTAGAGCTCCGCCGGCTGCTCGGCATGAATCCCGGGGCGATGGTCGAGCGCAAGACCTGGTCGATCGCTTTTCACTACCGAATGGTTCCGACGTACATGAAAGGCGGCCTGTTGGTTCAGATCGCGTCGATCGTCGACCCCTGGCTCGAGGCGCACACCGACTTCGAGAAAATCCCGGGGGCCGAGGTCGTCGAGATAAGGCCGTCGGTCGCGCACAAGGCCAACGCGGTCGCCTGGATGAGGGACGTGCTCGGCGCAGAAAACCGCCTTCTTCTCGTCGGCGACGACACGACCGACGAAGACATGTTCGCTGCTGCCGGCGATGTCGACGCTTCGGTCATCGTGGCGCCGGAACCGGGACGGGTGACCGCGGCGCACTTCCGCCTCGACTCTGCCGAGGAGGTGCAAGCGTTCTATCGAGGCATCGTCGCCCTGCGCCACGAAAGGTCCCGGTCGCTGGAGGTCGTGCCGGCGCGCATCGCTCCTACGGTGACGTCGCCGAGTCCCATCTATCGGCTGCTCATTCTCTCCAACCGCTTGCCGGAGCTCCGATCGGCCCCGGCGTCGCCGGCCGCGCGCAAGCAGAACGTGGGAGGACTGGTCTCCGCGCTCGAGCCGGTCATTGCCGATCACAACGGGATCTGGCTCGGTTGGAGCGGACGGACGACCGCCGGCCCAAGACCCAGCGACCTCGTCGTCGACGTCGTTGACGGACTGCCCCTCGCTCGCGTCGATTTCCCGCAGGAATGGCACCGTCACTACTACAATGGATTCTGCAACCGGGCGCTCTGGCCGCTTCTCCACTCTTTTCCCGGACGCATATCTCTGGCTCGTCCGGATTGGGAAGCGTACCGATCGGCGAATGCGAAGTTCGCGTCCCTCGCCGAACGACTGATCGGTCGCGAAGCGACGGTGTGGGCCCACGATTATCATCTGCTGCTCTTGGGGCATTTTCTCCGGTCGCTCGGGCACACTGGCCGCGTCGGATTCTTCCAACACATCCCGTTCCCAGGGCCGGACATCTTTTTTCTCTTGCCTTGGGCGGAGGAGATCCTGCTGGCGATGGCCGAATACGATCTGCTCGGTTTTCACACACGAAGCTATCTCGATAATTTTCTTCACTGCATGGCGAGCGTTCCCGGCGTGCGCTTCGACGGCGATCAGCTTTTTTGCGCCGGGCGGCACGTGCGCACGGGGGTGTTTCCCCTCGGAATCCTTCCCGACCAATTCCAGGATGCCGGTGACATCGAGGCGAGCGACGAGATCGCTGGTCTCTTCAACACGCTCGGCCAGAGCCGGCTCGTGCTGGGTGTCGATCGGCTCGATTATACGAAAGGCATCCCCGAACGTGTCGATGCTTTCGGCCGACTTTTGGCGCTGTTTCCGGAATGGAGGCGCAACGTCTCGCTCGTTCAGGTCTCGGTCCCATCGCGAGCGGACGTGCCCGAGTACATCGAGCAGCGCTCGCGCGTCGAGAACATCGTGGGGCGAATCAACGGCGAGTTCGGCGACGCGGATTGGGTACCGATTCGCTACCTCTATCGGTCGTATGGGCGCGTCACACTCTCCCAGCTCTACCGCGCGGCGGACGTCGGCTACGTGACGCCTCTTCGCGACGGGATGAATCTCGTAGCCAAAGAATACGTGGCGGCGCAGGATCCCCAGAAGCCCGGCGTGCTTCTCCTGTCACGTTTTGCCGGCGCGGCCGAAGAGCTCCACGATGCGATCTTGACCAATCCCTGGTACCCCGAGGGGGTGGCCCGGGATCTCGATCGCGCCTTGCGGATGCCGGAACCGGAGCGAAAAAAGCGACACGAGAAGCTGCTCGCGGTGATTTCGAAAACGACCGCGCTGACCTGGGCGAAGGATTTTCTGGCCGCGCTGGAAGGTTAGCTTGGCTCGGCGTGCTCGCGCAGTGAGCTCATGAGACCACCCCACCAGAGGCCCAGCGTGCGCAAGAAGCCGGACACCTCGTGGCCGTGCCGCGCCGGATGATCGGGCCGGATGCGGCTCCAACCGCGGTGGGTCACGGTGACCAGCGTTCCGCTCGGGCTCGGCTCGAAGACGACTTCCACTTCGGTCTTTTCGGATGGCGCGAAGTTGACGGCGCGCCATTCGAATACCAGACGCGACGGGGGCTCCCAAGCCGTCACCCGGCCGGTGTCGAACACGCGGGTGCCCGATTGTGTTACTCGGCGCGGCCTGCGGCCCGCCTGCGTTTGGGTTTCGACGGATTCGAATAGACGCCCTCCCACGCCCGGTTCGAGTCGGATCACGCTGCGGCGTTTGCCGCCGAGCCGATACTTGAGGCCGGTGCGCCACCACACGTCGATTTCCTCGGTGAATACGCGAAACGCCACGCTCGGCGGAACGCCGACGAGCACCGAGACTCGCGCCTGGTCTCCGGACTCCGCGCTCATGAATCGGCTCGACCCTTGCGCTCCGCGTGCGCCTTGAAGGCGGCGAGTTGCGTCTTCCAGAAGCCCTCGACCTCGTCGAGCCAGCCGCGAAGCTCGGTGAAAGGTCCCCGCTCGAGCCGGTACACGCGCACCCGCGCGTCGTCGTCGAGCTCGTGTTTGGTCACCAGACCGGTTTTGCGTAACAGGCGGAGGTGCCGGCTCATCGCCGGCGCGGACATCGAGAGCGCGCGTGCGATCTCGCTCGCTCGACGAGGCTTCTTGCGAAGTAGATCGATGACCTCGCGCCGGGTGGGATCGGCGAGGGCGGCGAGCGTGCGGTCGAGGCTACCTTGCATGAGGCTTGGGATCGCGCACCCGCTGCATGAACCACCAGTGGTGGCCCTCGGGGTCCTTGGCGCCGTAGTTGCGGTCGGCCCAATAATCGTCGCCGTAATCGTCGGTTTTCGGCTCGCGGAGGATCGTGGCCCCGGCCGCTCTCGCCCGCGCGCAGTGGGCGTCGGCGTCGTCGACGAAGATCGCGAGCGCCTGCGTGTTTTTACCTTCCAAAGACTTGGGGCTCGCATGAAACGGCTGCCAGGCTTCGTTCCCCGGTTTTCCGGGTCCGGCGGTGCCGACCATGATGAGCCCGTCGCCGAAAAGGAGCTCGGAGTGCTCGATGCGCCCCCTCTCCCCTTCGACCTTCAGCCGGACCTCGAAACCGAACGCACGGCAGAGCCAATCGATCGCGGCCCTCGGATCTTCGTAATAGACGGTGGGGCTGATGCGGGGCCAACCAGCAGGTGTGCTCTTCATCGTGGGGTCTCCTTAGTTTAGTTGACGTATCTAAGAATAGTTTACCAGATCGTTAATAATGATCAAGCGGGTTATTCGTCGGAGACCCGACGCACGACGCCCCCGGTATCAGCG
>DASWDH010000352.1:0-6066 GCA_036395495.1 Polyangiaceae bacterium | reverse complement strand
GCTTCACCGCGCGGTCCATCCATACGTGCGTCCGCTATGGTGGCTGCGATCTCGCGATGGCCGCGCTGAGCCTTGTAACGGCAGCACGTTCTTCCTGGACACCGGGGCCGGGCCGTTCGGCGTCACTGCGGGCCATGTCTACGACCATTTCGGCGCTGACGCTTCCCAAGGTGCGCGGTGTCGCATCCTCGATAGCCCATGGACGCTGGATCTGCGGGAGCGTCTCATCTCGCGGGGCGAGGCCGTCGACATTGCAACCTACCGCCTAACCGACGTGGAGCTCCGCTCCCTAAATGCGGTCGTAGTGAGCGGCGCTTCATCCCAGCCGGCACCGCCCGTCGAGCGACAAGGCCTGATGTTTACCGGCTTTCCGGGAGTCGCACGAGAGGCCGCCACGGAACGTGCGCATATTGACTTTGGCATTTACTCCGCTCTAGGGATCGCGGCGAGCGTCAGCGATCGCGACGTTTGTTGTCTCCTCGAACGGCACGAATGGGTTCCTACCCAAGGCATTCCGGAACCCGAGGAAGAGTACGACTTAGGAGGGATGAGCGGCGCGCCCATGTTCGCGATCGTTCAGAGCGAGCTGATCAGCTGGCGACTTGCCGGCGTCATCTACGAATACTCTCGGGACCTTGCTGAAATCGTCACCCACGCCGACGACCGTGACGTCGATCTGGTCACCGTCGACCTTCGTCACCCGGCCCACCGAGCCCTGCGGGACGCGGCGCTCCCCGACGATGCGGTCGACGCGGGTGACCACCTCGGTGCCGTGCGGAAGGGGAACCGCGCGCGAATCGAGGTGCTCGAGTTGACGCAGCCGGAGGTCCATTGGCTGCGGATTGTACCAGCCCGCAGTGATCCGCCTAGCGCGAGTGGCCTCGTCGGAAAGAGGGACGATCCGGCGTGACGCACGTTGCGCATCGATCGCCTCGCCCACGTCGCCAATCCATGGCCAGGATCATCGCCCCAGGACTATTGCCGCCACGACCAGACCGTCTCGGCCAACGTCGACTTGGATCGGAACGTACGCCTCGTCGATCCGCGCCTCATCGGCCTAGGGACGGTCGAGCTCGCGAATGGTGGAGGACTGCGAATGGATGCTCAGCTTCCGGCGCCGACCCTCGGATGGAAGCTCTCGCCCCGCGCGAGCATGGCGATGATCTCCTCGAGCTTCTCCGCGCGACGAGCCGGCGTCTTGATGTGGTGCAGGCGGTAAGCGATGGCGTAGACGTTCACGCGATTGAGCGAACGAAAGGTCGCGAGCGCTTTCGGGTTTGCCTGAATGGCTGCGAGCACCTCCGGCGGGACCTGCATGTTGCTCGACGATGCGTAAGCCGCGTCCCAGCGACCGTCCGCCTTGGCGGCATCGACGTGACGCTGCCCAGCAGGCTTCATGCGTCCGGTCTTCACGAGGCGCTCTACGTTGTTGCGGTTGATCTGCGACCAGCGGCTCTTGGGTCCGCGCGGCGTGAAGCGCTGCACGAAGGCTTCCTCGTCGAAGCCCTTGCGAATGCCGTCGATCCACCCCCAGCAAAGCGCGACGTCGATCGCCTGCGCGGACGTGACGCTCGGCTGGTGCGCCGTCTTCTTGAAGATCTTGATCCAGACTTCTTTCTGTTGATCGTGACGCTTCGAAAGCCACGCCTCGAACGCAGCCTCACTCGCGAACGTGCGGACCGATTTAGGATTCACGAGCACGGCGTTTTCCTACTTGAGCCGACTTCAGCTTTCTCCAGCCGCCGGCTCGGTTGTTCGCGATGATCTGCTTGAACATCGTCTTGAGCGCCCGGGCGTTGATCCTTTCTTCCTGTTTGATGGCGACGGTGCGGGCGGTCTTGTTGTCGTGTCCGCCGGTGATGATGCTTTCTGGGTCCGGCACGATCGCGCCGTCGTAGAGGAAGACATTGACCCAGCCCTTCGCCGCCAAGAGAGCGCAAATGTTGCCCTGGAGCGTGAAATACGGTTGGCGCGTGCGCTTGATGGTTTCCACGACCTCGCGATCCGCTGCATGGACCAGGTCGCGGACTTGACGGCAGATGGCTTGTTGCCACGCGGGGAGCGCTTCGATGTACGCGTCGACGCGCGGGTCGGTCTCGTAGCTCGGCACCCGGTTCATCATGCCGGCGCGGTCCCGATTTGACAAGACTGCAGAGCGACCAAGTAGGTGCGTCGGGATCTAGCCCCCTTCATGAACCTTGAACGGTCCGAGTGGTCTCGCCGCGAGGTAGCTCGTTAGGGCCCATCTTGGGTTGGGACCGTGATGAGCGGCATTGGCGGAAGGCGGCCGACTGGGTTCCGACGAGCGAACGAGCGAACGAGCGAATCACAGTGCCTCTACGAGGCGACTGCGCAGGTCACATGACCTTCTGTGCGGGCGCAATGTCGCGAGCGGGTGGGGGCGGCTGCCCGCGCCGCCTACTACAAATGCACTACAGTCCCGACGCCCGCCGCCGAAACTTCAAGACCTTCCCGCTCGTTACGCCGCGCGGCTCTGGGACTGAAATCCCCGTGTCGGCGGTTCGATTCCGTCCCTGGGCACTGGGTTTGCTGGGGAATTTGCGACATCGGCTCGTCTCATCCGTTTCATTCTTCTCCCCGTTTGGCGGGTGCATCCGAGCTCTGCCTTTTCGCGCATCGGGAGCTTGCCGTTGCCGGGATCCACCAGCGTCACCCGGATGCATCGGACGACGAGATACGCGTGCGGCTGGTGGTCCGACTCTACGGATGAGCTGTCGGACGCCGGCTTTTCGGCGAAATCCCCGCCGACGCCATCTGATGGTAGAAGACCCGCCGTCCGTCGACGCGATCGCCGTCGCCTTGCGCGTAGCCCGGGCGATCGAAGCGAGCGGCGGAGCGTACTTCGTCGGCGGCAGTCTCGCGAGCTCCATGCAAGGGGAGCCCCGCGCCACGAACGACATCGACATCGTTCTCGACCTGCCGATCGGGCGGGTGCGCGAGTTCGCAAGAGCGCTGGGGCCCGATTTCGAAGTCGATACCGACATGCTGCGCGATGCGCTTGCTCATGGTGGGAGCTGCAACGTCTTCTATCTCCCCACCGTCATGAAGGTCGATTTCTACCGCCTGCAGTTCGAGCTTCGCGAGCCGCAGCAGCGAGGTCTTTCCGGCACCCAGCGGGCCGACGATTGCGATTGTTGGCGTCCGAGTTGTAGTCACCCGTTCGTTCGCCCGAACTGGGCCGCAGCTCCAGCAGAGGTGGCGGTGTCGTTTCGGTCGGTGGGTCATCGTTGCATTTCGAGGCCCGCGTGCTGGACCCGACTGAGTTCATCATGGCAGGGCTCGAACGTAGCCGTTCGCTTCGGACTCGCCAAGCAGCGCGGCGCTTGGTAAGAAGCGCCGTGGCGCGTGGTTCCGGACAGACCGTCAAGCTGAAGCCGGCGGACCCGTTCGACCTGATTCGCTGGCTCGCCCGCAGCCAGAGCGATCCGCGCAAGGCGGTGGCCGAGCTCGTCCAGAACTCGATCGACGCCAACGCTCGGCGGGTGATCATCGAACGGCGCCGGTTGCGGCGGGGCCCATCTCTCGTGATCGGTGATGATGGGGAAGGTATCGTTCCGGAGCTCGATCGGGACGACGCTCTGCGCGCGATCGCCACCAACATCGGGTACTCGCGAAAGCGTGGCCTTACGCCGCGCGAGCGCCATGACCAAGTGATCGCCGGAAAGTATGGCATCGGCCTTCTCGGCTTCTGGTCGGTTGGTCACCGCATGGAGATCCGATCGCGGGCCCGCGGTTCACCTGCAGTGGCATTACGCCTGGTGGAGGATCAGGAACGCGCCGAAATCGCGCGAGTTCCCGTGCCTATCGGCGCACCCGACACCTTCACCGAGATCGTTATCACCGAGCTTCACGAGTCCGCGATGCGCGCGCTTTCCGGACGGCGCCTTTGCGAGTACCTAGCCGCCGAGCTGCGCGGTCCTATTCTGGCGACCGGAGTCGAGGTCGAGATTTTCGACCATCTCGCGCGCGGAACCTCCCAGAAGAGGTTCTCCGTGGTGCCGAGGCGGTTCGCGGGAGAACGGCTGAACCTTCCCGATACCATCGAAATTCCGGATCAATCACCCGTGCGCGTCGAGCTCTACCTCGTGCGAGGTGGTGAAGGAACGCCGGCGATTCAAGTGAGCTGCGCCGGAACCCTCGTGGCCGACGACATCGTCGAGCTGCGGTCGCTTGGCTTCGATGGGTTTCCATGGGTTGGCGCAGCAGTAGGCGGACTCATCGATTTCCCGGGCTTCAACGTCCCGCCGAGCACACGACGCGGGGTAATCCCCGACCAAGCGGCGGCCGCATTCGCACGAGCCATGGAAGCGCTGGCACCTGCCATCGAGTCGGAGCTCGGTCGATTCGAACGAGAGCGCGGGGAAGCGGCGTCCCGGCAGGTGATGCAGGAGTTGAAGCGGGCGTTACGCGGACTGCGAGATCGCCTGCCGCAGTACGAGCTGCCGCGGGTGCCCGGAAGTGAAGACGGACGGGCTGTCGAGGCGCAGGGTGGTCCACTCGAGCTCGCGACCGAAGAGACGGAGGGAGCGCCGGACCATGCCGTCGAAGAGACTGCGGACGAGTCGCTCCCCCTTTTCCCGCCGGGGCCTCTTGCGTCAGTGACCATCATGCCCGAGACTTGCTCGATCGCACCAGGCGAAGAGCGGCGCGTAACGGCGGTGGCTCGCGATGCCGACGGCCGTCGTGTCACGCAGGGCGTCCGATTCGCCTGGCTGCCGCCCGACGGTCCCGCGTTCTCCCTGACCGGCGGGGGAGCGCGGCCAGCGGTACGTGCCGCAGCGGAGGCGCGTTCAGGAATGACCGCGTTGGTCCGGGTGGTGGCGACCCAGGGTGATCTAAGCGCCGAAGCATCGGCGACGCTCGCCGTCTCCGACAGCAGTCGCCGCGACGAGGGTGGTTTCGGCATCCCCGAACCGGAGCTCGTCGACGATCCGAACGGGACGTGGCGAAGCCGGTTCGACGGGGAACGATGGCAGGTGAACGCCGCGCATCCGGACTACGCCGGGACGCGGGCCGAAGCACGCACGAGGTTTCGGTACCTTCTCGCCTGTCTCACGAAAGAGATCGTCCAGCGAACTCACGGCGGCATCGGCACCGAGCCCGTGCTCGAGAGCTTCATCGAGATCCTGTCGCATTGCGAGCGCAACCTGCGCGAACCCCTGAGCATTTCGCAGAGACCCCGTGAAAATGCCTAGAGGCCAGGAGCTCGCCATTGCTGCGCGGAGGTGCTTCGGGTACGGCTGCGGCTCATGCAGTCGATCGTTCTTTCCGGGGAGCGACCCGCACCCCTCGAAGAGACACGCAGCACGCTCGTAGCTGCTGCGCACCGTCGCTTCGGTTCGGTCCCCGCCGAACTGCTCGTCGATCATGTGCTTCGCACCGAGCGCGCCAGTACCGTGATCTGAACGCTGGTTTTCTCATCCTCGGTTACGAGCAACTCCTCCGCGATTTCGACCATGTCGAGCAGCTCGATCCTGAGATCGTCGTGCTCGACGAAGCGCAGCGCATCCTCGTGTGTCGCGATCGAGGGCGCGCCCCGAGAATGGATTCGCAAGTCGTGTCGCAGGCGTTCCCGACCCGCCCGATGTATTGGACCTTTGGATCATCGCAGAGGCCGCCCTGGCAAACCTCGATCGTGTGCACTGGTCGTCCGCGTAGCCAACGGTCATAGAGGCGGTCACGCCATCGGGTCTCGCGTCGGTCAAGGCTGCGCGCAGCAGCTCCGGTAGACAACGGTATCGACCATCGACAGCCATGCGAAAACGACATGGTTCTCCTCGCTGGGTGTCGTACCAGTTCACCTGCGAACGCGAGCCATCGTCGCCCACAAGGTATCGCCTACGAAAGCGCGTCGTTCCTTCGGAGATCTGTTCGGCAGCCCGTAGAGTTTCGGGAGCAGTTCGATCAACTGGAGCTGGTGCAGATAAAGCAGCGGCGACGTGTTCGTACGACGTCACGCACGCGCGAGGTCTCCGGCGAGCTCTTCCTCTCCTTGGCTGAAAGCCGCCGCATCAAGCTCGCCGAGCTTGCTCAAAAAAACGACAC
>DASWDH010000351.1:0-3467 GCA_036395495.1 Polyangiaceae bacterium | reverse complement strand
CGAAGCGGCGGCCGGCATGCCGCCAAAACCGAAAAGCTCGGGCGTCGCCGTCGGCGCCGTCGTCGCGATCATTCTGGCCGGTGGAGCTTTCGCGGCCTACAAGGTGATGGGCGGCAACACGGAGACGACGCAGGCGGTTGTCGCGGCGCCCGCCGATCCGCCCAAGCCGACCGCAGATCCGCCACCGGCTCCGCCGCCCGCCGCTGAAGTCAAAATCCCCGAAGCCAAGCCGACCGACACGGCACCGTCAGCTCCGCTGCCGGCCCAGGTGACCAAGGCTGAGCCTCGACCGGTCGTCAAGGCAGGTAAGGCGCCGGCACCGAGGCCAACCCCCGCAAAAACAGCGGCCAAGCCTGCCGGTGGCACGCCGGACTTTGGCTACTGACCGGCAAAGTCATCGATGCTCGTGGTCGGGGGCGCAGCGCGCGTCCTCCCAACCTATCCAATAGGGCCCATCGGGTCCGTGCTCCCGTTTCCAAATGGGGACGCGCTCCTTCAACCGATCGATCATCAGGCGGCACGCCCGAAAGGCTTCCGCTCTGTGAGGGGCGCTGGCTGCGCAGATCACGGCGATCTCGCCGACCCCGAGCTCTCCCACGCGATGGAGAGCGGCGACTCGAACGCCCGGTATTTCCCATTCGACTTCGGCGCGTATGCGATCCATTTCGGCGCAGGCCATGCTCGCGTAGGCTTCGTACTCCAGCTTGGTCACCGCGCGCCCGTCATTGACGTCGCGCACGGTTCCCAAAAAGACGGCGATCCCGCCGGCACCGGGATGGGCGACCCGGGCGATGGCGTCATCGACCGACAAAGGATGAGAACCGACCTGCACCCGCGCGCTCTTGGGGTCGTCGTTCACCGTTCTCCCCGTCGCAGCGTCCCCGAACGGCCGCCGGATTTCTCGAGAAGGCCGACATCGGTGATCGTCATCCAGCGGTCGATCGCCTTCAGCATGTCGTAGATCGTCAACGCCGAGGTGGTGGCCGCGACGAGCGCTTCCATTTCGACGCCCGTGCGATCGAAGGCTTCGACGGTGGCCTTCACGTGAATGGCCGCGACCTCGGAATGGGCTGGCGCGTCCGGCGTCAATTCGATGGTGACACGGGTGAGCGCGATGTGGTGGCAGAGCGGAATGAGCTCCGACGTTCGCTTCGCCGCTTGAATGCCCGCCACCCGAGCCGTCGCGAAAACGTCCCCCTTGGCGGTCTCGCCGGCGGCGACACGCGCAAGGGTCTGCGCGTGCATTTTGACCTGCGCCGTCGCGGTGGCACGCCGACGGGTCGGGTTCTTGTCGGCAATATCGACCATGTGGACTTCGCCCGACGCCGAGAGATGGGAGAGCGATCGTTCCACGATCTCGTCGTAGGCCCGCTCGAGGCGGCTGCCCGACGAGCTCGCCGCCCGCGACAACGCGTAGCGATCCAGGGGTCGAAGCGAAGCCCATCGCATGCCGCTCATGGGCTTCTTCTCACCGAGTGCATCGACGAGCTCGGTGGGTGGTTTGGCGGGATCCGGATCCGAGCGCGGCTCGATGGGGACCGCCGCCGGGGACGCGCGGGCGACGATCGAGCGGATGAGCTCGGGATCCACTTCGGCGAACGCGCCGGCACTGACCAGAGCCATCCGATCGGCCTGCGTCAAGCTACGCCAACCCTCCAGCGAGAGCCGCGCCCCCACGAGCTCGAGAGCGCGCCGCGCAGCCATCGGCAGGAGCGAGAGCTCCTCGTCGACCTCGTCGAACCTGTAGATCGCTCCCGAATCGCTCATGGGCGGTATCCGAGCATAGTACCCCGCCGTCGAGGGTCGACGAAACCACCGCGAAGCCTGAGCGTAGTAGCATCCGAAGGCACTACTCCTTGAGGCCCCCTTTCGAGCCGCCCGCCGGCACCGCCGTTCGTCTTGATGTAAGATCGACGGCCGTGCCAGCTTTGCCCCGTTCCCTTGCGATGTACGTCCCGCCGCCGCCCCGCAGCGTTCGGGTTTCACTGACCGATCGCTGTGATCTGGCGTGCATCTATTGCCGGCCCCACCGCTCGGACGGGTACCTGGAGGAACGACTCGACGAGCGCGGCTGGCGCTCGATGATGCAAGGTTTGGTCCGCGCGGGGGTACGGCGCATCCGGATCACCGGCGGCGAGCCGCTTCTTTATCGGCGTGTCGTGGAGATGGTGGGCTACGTCGCCTCGATCGGCTTCGAAGATGTTGCACTCACCACGAACGGCACCCGGTTGGGAGAGCTCGCCGCTCCGCTGAAAGCAGCAGGGTTGGGACGGCTCACGGTTTCGCTCGACTCGCTCGATGCCGAGCGGTTCCGGCGGATCACCCGCGGGGGCGACCTCGACAAAGTGCTTGCCGGAATCGACGCCGCCATCGCGGCCGACTTTCCCGAGCTCAAACTGAACTGCGTCGTGCTGCGCGGCGAAAATGAGGACGAGCTGGTCTCGCTCGCGAACTGGGCATGGGAACGGGGGATGACGCCGCGCTTCATCGAGCTGATGCCGATCGCGGAAGGCGCCAAGATCATCGACGATCATTTCGTGAGTGCTGCGCAGATGCGCGAGCGATTGTCGCCGCTGCTCGAGCCGGACGAAGCGCGGGTCGACCCCGACCGCGGCCCGGCCAAGTACGTCCGCGCGCGCCATGATCATCGGCTGCGCGTCGGTTTCATTACCGGCACGAGCGACACGTTCTGCAATTCTTGCGATCGACTGCGCGTCGCGGCCAACGGAATGCTGCGACCGTGTCTCGCCACCGACGTCGGCGTGAGCGCCAAGACGCCGGCTCAGCAGGGCGATGCGTCGGCCATCGTCGATGCGATCGGCAAGGCCTGGGAGCTCAAGCCGGATGGCACTGTTTGGAAGGGCTGCACGGAAACCACCGCCGCCGACGTGTCGATGCGCGCCATCGGAGGATAGAGCTCCCTCTCGATGATCCTGCTGCTGAAACGCTCGGGAATTCCGCCGAGGAGTGCTTTCTCGCGCGCTTTCTGAGGTATGTATACATACCTCGTGGCGCACTCACTCGATGACCGGGTCGGGCGCCGGTTTCAGGGTGGCTTCCAACATGTCCCACATCCCCATCGCGAGGGCGTGGGGGAGCTCCTCCTCGGTAAAGAGGCCGACCTCTTGGATCTCCAGAAAATTGAGGGGGGGCCGCGACGGTAGTTCGACCTCGCAGGTCACGACGATCGTAACCCCGTGGAAGCGGATGTCGCGATCGGGACGCGAGAAGACCCCCACCAACTTTCCGATGGAGCGAACTTCGGTGCCCGCCTCCTCGCGCAATTCCCGGGGAATGAGGTCGCGAATGGTTTCACCCCATTCGAGCGTGCCGCCCGGCAGGGCCCAGGTTCCCGTATCGGCGCGGCGGATGAGGAGCCACCGCCCGTCGGGCACGCGAGCTACCACGCCCACCCCGACAACGGGTCGCCGCAGGATGAGCCTCGCCATTTCGCGCGCGATGGCCCA
>DASWDH010000350.1:0-6066 GCA_036395495.1 Polyangiaceae bacterium | reverse complement strand
AGATACCTCCGAGACTCTTGACACCTATGCTATCGAGCAAGGCGCCGCTTCCGCTAACCGCGGGGGCACGCTCAACGATCAGTTCTGCGTCGGGCTGAGACGATACCTTTTCGCTCGCCTCAGGTACCGGCGCACGATGCTCGCTAGGTCGCTCAGCCGCATGGTCGGGGTTGGGCTTGCACGCTGCGGCAAGGGGCAGACATAAGAGCACGTTGCGGAACATGGCGAGGCGCGGCTAACGTACCGGCGTTCAGCTGCGAGCGCCAGAGGACGGCCGAAGGCCGACCGACAAGCTCGTCAGCTGCAACGCCTTGTTGGGCGGCTGCGAGAACCACGTTCAGATCAGCCCGGATCCGCGAGCGTGCCAGCTCTTTGAGCGTCAGTTGCTGCGGACGATCCCATTGGCTGAAGCGTTGGTTTGCTGAATGATGGAAGGAATCGAACCGACACGTCAGGCGTTACCAAGCGGCGAGTGCCCACCCAACCATGGACAATGCTCTGGAAGCTCTCGGTGCTTGGCTTCTTTCCGACGCCATATGGTTGGGCCTCGGTGCGTGGATGGGCCGTCGTCTTCGGACGCGCTGGCACGAGATGAATCTCTTGGCCAAGCTGACTGCGTTGCTTCTCGCAGCGCCGGTGGCGTTGGCGATTCTCGCAACGCTGTTGGGCCTCCCCATGATCCTTGACGCGATCCGAGGCGATCGACGCATGTTGGTGTCGATGGTGGGACTCGATGGAGCGGCGATGGGCATTGCCTACTGGTTCTTCTTTTGTCTCTTCAACCCGATTTTCAAGACCGAGGCCAGCAAGAGTCCCGAAACGCGACGACGGCGCCGAAGAGGAAAGCAAACGCTCAGCCCACCTCCATCGCAGCAGTAGGGCGGTTTGAAGGCGCCGCCTCTCGGCGTTCTTTTATGGCGGCAAGGACGGCCGAGTCAGTTCCCTCTCCGCTCACGCGAAAGTTCTTTCGGTCAACGCATTCGTCGGTGCTGTTCACAGGACCGCAGCAAAACTTGCACGCCCAACTTGTACTTCTACGGATCCGTGTAGTCCAAGCAAGCCGACCTGGATATCGCGGGGAACCGCGGCAATGTCGCGCCGCAGATTCGACTGCAGCCTCGAGTGTCGCGGCACTATCGGACCTTTGCGCCTTCGGACCCGCGCCTCGGCACGGATGGAACCCGCGAACGCTGGTGTGGTGGAAGTCGCATTTGGAGCGCAAGCGCTCGTCGGTACCGGTGAAGAAGAGGCGGGGTGCCCGCCTCCGCGTTACCACACGGTGAAGTACGCAGGGGTTCTTGCCGCCGCCAGTCGTTGGCGCTCGCGCATCGCGCCGGCTTGCCCCGACGCCATTGGCTCGACGGACAAGGAGCAGGAGCGAGAGCCAAAGATGGCCCTCCGTTCCGCAGCCGAAGACGGGAGACGATGACTCGGCGTACGCTGACGCCCCGGTCGGGCGCTGAAGAAGTTTCTCCTCCGAGGACGAGTCGCTCGCCTGGGATGCCGAGGGGTGGAAACCCCCTTGACAATCTAGTTAGCGGTTGCTAACTCACGCTCCGTGAGCGCGTTACCATTCTATGTCGAGCCGACGGACCCTCCGTCGAAACAGGAGCTGCTGAAGGCGGCGCTCAAGCTCTTCGCCCGCGACGGGGTTCGCGAGTCGAGCATCCGCGCAGTGGCCGAGGAGGCGGGGTTCACCAATCCGGTGCTCTTCAAGTACTTCGAGGGGAAAGACGCGCTAGCGCTGTACTTGTTCGAGCGGTGCTACCTCCGGATGGTGCGCGAGGCGATGGCTGCGCTGGCCGGGGGCGGCACGTCGCGGGCGCGGCTTGGACGGCTCATTGCCGCGATCCTGGCGATCTTCGACGAGTCGTCCGAGGCCGTGCTGTTCGTGAACGAAGAGCTTCGCCGCTACTGGCCGCGGATATCGCCGGCGGCACGGCGCCACTCGCTCATCGGTATCACGAGGAAATTTTTCGAAGAGAGCGATCCGTCGAAGGCGATCGATCATACCCTGCTCGTCGCCGCCTTTTGGGGCCTGCTCGGGCAGTTCGCCCGCATGCACGCGTTCGGCGAGTGGAAAGGGGCGGCGGTGGATGCAGCGCCGCAGCTCGAGGCGCTCGTTTTCAAGATGCTCAAGTCGTGAACGTGTTTTTTTTACCAAATGAGTTAGCAAATGCTCACTGACATCTTCATTCTGGGGGCTTCGGGTTTCGTGGGGTCCGCGACCATCGGCGCGGCGCTGGGAAGCAGGCCTATCGGTCGGAGCGTGGGCCCGCAACGAAGCGCAAGAGCAGCTGCTGCGGCGCCAAGGCGTAGAGATCATGGCGCCTCCGCAAATTCCGGCCGCGAAGGTGGTCATCGATCTGATTCAGCCGAAGCTGCCAAAGCGGTTGACCGAAGGGGCGCTCGCTCGGGCGGCGCAGTACCGCGTCGATGTCACGCGCTCGGTGCTTCCAGCGCTCCCGCGCGGCGCCCTGCTCTTCTCAGTCAGCGGCACGGATGACTTCGAGCGCGGGACGGTCAGCCATCGCTCGCCGTTCGCCGCAGCGCCATCGGGCTTCGCGCGCATCGGCTTGCGCGTGCGCGGCGAGGTGGTCGCGTCGGGAGTCCCGTTCGCGTCGCTGCACCTCGGCACGGTGTACGGGCCGGGCAAAGCGTTCGCGTCGACGTTGTTTCCGCAGCTGGCGAAGGGGCGGCTGCCCATCGTCGGTAACGGAGCGAACCGACTCCCTCTGATTCACGTCGACGACGCGGCACGAGCAATGGTCCACTTGGCCACGCAGGGCGAGTCACGGCTGCGCGCTCACCCGTGGATCATCACCGACGGCACGGTCACGACGCAGCGCGCGTTGCTCGAGCTCGGAGCGCAGCTCTTGGGAGCGCCCGCTCCGCGCTCGGTCCCGCGCTGGCTGGCCTCGCTCATTGCCGGCTCGGTCGGGGCGTCGTCGCTCGCGCGCGACGTTCCGACGGATCCTTCGGCGTTGTTCTCGACCGGATTCACGCTGCGCTACCCATCCATCGAGACCGGACTGCCCGCGACCCTCGCGCGCCTCGAGGCCGCATGAAGCGCGCGCTGCTGACCGCCCTCGTCCTCGGCGCGTTCATCGTCGAGAACGGCTTCGAGTTCGTCGGCTCGGTGCCGTACTTCCGCCGGCTCACGGGCGGTCTCGGCATTCTCGACATGCTGCCGCTGCCGGACCCCGAGCGGGCGCACCGAGCCCTCGCGCTGCTCGGCCCCGACGGGCGGCACCAGTACGCGATGGAGCTCATCACGTTCGACGTGCTGTTTCCGCTCGCGCTGGCGCTCTTCTTCCGCGCGTGGCTGAGCGGGCGGCTACGTTCGCTGCCATGGGTGGCCCTCACGCTCGACTATGCGGAGAACATCGCATGCGGCACTCTGGTGGCGACGTTTCCGCAGGAGAGCGCCGGGCTCGCCTCACTCGCTGGTGTGCTGACCGCGGCGAAGTTCGCCAGCTACGCGGCATGCTCGTTGGCGGTTCTGTCGGTAGCAGCACGCTCCACGCTCCGAGCCCTCCAGAAACTCGGTCCCCGTGCACGCCCATGAATTTCCACGTTCGGGCGGGTCCGCAATACGGCGTGAGCCGACATTCCCAGCGTCGCTCTCCGTTCAGAATGACGTCGCGCGCCTGTGTGGGATACCCGGGCCCGGCAACCCATTCGTCCAATGGGACCGCACGGACGTCGAATTCGACCTCGTCAACGACGTCATCACCGATCAAGCTCCCGAGTTCGCGTGGATCGAGCAGGGAAAAGGCACGGTCAACTACACGGCTCAGTGCTTCGGCAAGCCATGCCGCTTCGAGAGCGAGTGCAACCCCAACGGGAGCGAATATTGCGCCCGCGCCGGTGCCGAAGTCTTCAAGCAGACCGGCGAGGCCTGTTCCGTGTGCCAGACCAGCGACTGCGATTGCGTGCTTGGCGAGTGCCTGCCCCTGGTTATACCATGACGGAGTGGCGTTTCCGCATGAGCGCCGATCGACATCCGCAGCCATCCTGGCCATCGGAATGATTCATGCGTGCCGGTCGTCGCCCGCGCCCACACCCGGCAACGACGACCATCGCGTGCCGCTCTTGGCGACGAGCCGCGGACCATTCGCCATCGTGCCGGGTCCAGATCTCGCGTGGGATGACGGATGTCTTGCGCGCCGCGGATGTCCGAGTCCGGCCAAGGTGCTGCGCCATTGTGCGGAGGGTACCCAAGCCGAATCGTGGTCCGAGATGGCGGCGCATGCGGATCAAAGAGTCGCGCAGAAAATCGTCGTTCGGGGAAAGCTGGTCCTTCAGGGTCAGCTGACTACCGCGCAGGGATGCCCCACTCCGCTTGTCTGCTGCAACGGCGCATCCTCGGACGTCGTCTTGGACAGTCCTGTGGCCACCTTGCAGCTCGGCGGGCTCGGCTGCGAAGGAGACGACTCTCAGCTTTGCTGCGACGTGCTCGCCCACGGGCAATGGGTGGTCGCCTCGGGGCGATTGGGACCGCACCCCTTCTCGAGGCCGGACGCAATGCGCTGGCTCCTTAAAGATCCCGACATTTGCATCGTCGCCGAGACGTTCCATGAGCCTTAAGCTCAAGGTATTCAGCCTCCCGAGCGCAGTGCGCTCGGCTCTGTTGGGGCTGGTCGGCTACCTAACTGCCTGCGGCTCGAATCCGATGCTCCTTGCGACCGCACGATGGACGCCGGTTCGGGCTTGGAACGAGATGGAGAGTCTCCGGCGACTCCCGACGCTGCGAATCGCGGCCGACGATGGCGTCGGCCCGTCGGCGCCGGATGCGCGGACGGTCGATGATCCCGTCGACGGCGGGGCGGACGCGGTCATCGGAACGGTTCTCGATTTCGAAACCCATCGCGCGTTGCCGCGGCGCATCGTGACGATCGACGCCGTGTCCGCGCTGACCGACGATGCAGGCCGCTTTAGCATCCCGCACGCGCCCGCCGTGTACGACGCCCTGATCGTCGATCCCGACCACTCGACCGTCTCGTTGTACCGCGCGCTCGAGCGCCGCAATCCCACGATGTTGCACCACCCGTCGGTCGCAGCGAACGCGACCGACCACGCCTGCCGGCGCCCACCCGTTCGGGACGTGACGAGGTCGCGCGGCGCCCCGCCGTTCGTGTCGAGCGCCTCCTGCGAGCCGGCGGCCGAAGCACGGGCCCGCAGATGCAAGCCGGCGCCCCGCACCCGTTGTCGGTCGACGAGCCCACGCTGGCGGCTCACTACGCCGCCGCCGCTGAGGGCATCTCGGTGGCGGGCGAGCGCGCCGGAAAGCCGACGCTGCGGCTGCTGGTCTCGCAAGACCCGAGCGCCCAAGCCACGCCGGCCGGCGACGACGAGCCCATCGCCGAAGTGCGCGGCGTGAACGTGCACGCCAAGCAGAAGGTCGACGGCCGCGACCGCGCCCAGCTCGAGCGGCTGTGCAGGTACATCACCCGTCCCGCCCTCGCTCAAGAGCGCCTCACGCGGCGCGCCGACGGACTGCTCGAGCTCGAGCTGAAGAAGGCTTGGCGAGACGGCACGCGCGCGCTCGTGCTCGAGCCGTTCGACCTGCTCACTCGCCTGGTGGCCGCGGTGCCTCCTCCCAGGCTGCATCTTCTGCGGTATTTCGGGGTCTTGTCGAGCCACTCCGCTCTGCGCCGTGAAGTCATCCCTAAACCGCCGAGTGATCCGGCCCAGAGCCAACCCCCCGCCGCGCCCGGCGACCAACTCGCGCTCGCCGCGCTCGGCGGCGAGGACGGCGGCCAAGACGACGCCCGCCCCCGGCGCGCAAGCGCTGGGCGTGGCTGCTCGCTCACGTCTTTCGTGCCGACCTCGACACGTGCCCTCGATGCGGTGGACCGATGCGCTGGGTCGAGGCCGCGCTGAGCCCACCCCCCATCGCCCGGCTCTTGGCCGAACACGGTCTGGGTTCCGGACCTCCTGCTCCCGTGCACCGCGCCGTCCCCTCTCGCACACGCCACTGGCAACCCGCTTCACATCGGCGCCCGCTTGAGGAGCATAAGCCCCGCGCTCGTGCTCGCGATCTTCCAGCGGCCCTGGCCAAGC
>DASWDH010000349.1:0-13203 GCA_036395495.1 Polyangiaceae bacterium | reverse complement strand
TTATGCGTGCTGGCAAGCGTTCCGAGCTGAGAAGGCGTCCGGCAAGCCCATCGAAAAGGGTGTGCCCAACGACATGGCCGAAGGCTCAGAAAGAGTGGCGACGCAGGTGGCGGACTTCATTGAAAAGACCGAGGTCGACATCGCGTTCGCGGAAGCTCTCGCCGAGCGCCTCGTTCGACAATTCCCGTGCAGCTCCCCCGAGGAGCTCGGGCCCCCCATTGCGCGCCACGAAGTTCTTCCGCCACTTTGATGTCCGGCATTGACGTACGTAATGGGAGGCTACATGACCGTACGCAAGTTCGTAGTGGATCTTCACCATGGCCTCGGTTCCCTGACTTGCCCTAGCTGTCAGGACGAGATCCCCACCCACGTGCCGGACACGACCTTCGAAACGCCGAAACCTGGACCCAAGGGCGGGGGCAAATGAATCTCGACGCTCCTCGGTGGTCGGAGCTCGATCATGCGCAGGCCGGTCGAGTGGACAATTCGCCGGCTCGTCGCGGACATCGACGCGATGTCCCGCTGGGGCCAGTCCGACGACAGCGATGAAGATCCGTGGGTGAACCTGCAGCAGGCGGTCTACGATTTCGGCGACGTCAGGGAAGCCGCGTATGCAGTCGTGCCGCACCTGGTGGACGCGGCCCGAACGAGGCGACCTGAAGAGCAGGTGATCGCACTCGAGTTCGTCTTGGATATCGCATTGGGCAAGCTCGAGGGCAGTTGCACGATTCCGGTAGACGTGGACGTTGTCGCATGGGTGAAAGAACATGACCCGAAGGTGAGCATCTCAATCGGCGACTATTTTCGGTCGGACGCCCTCGGCATGGGTGGGGGCCCACGCAGCGATACCAGCCAGAACACGCCGGAGAGCCTGCTCTTCTATCGGCCGGGTTACCACGAAGACTATAATCGGTGGATGGATGAGAAAGAGGCTAGGGGTGCGGCGGCAGGGAAAGGGTGAGAGAGCTGCCGATCAAATGGCATTCGCCGTGCTGACGTAAATAGAGGCGAGATGGAGGAACGCAAGTTCGTAAGTGGATCCTCACAAGGGCGTCGGTCCTATTCGCTTCGGGATGACCCCCTCCGAAGTAAGGCGCGCAGGGGTCGTGGTGGCGCGATGAGCCACGCCCAACCGGCGACCGCAACGACACCGAGCTGCAGTGCAAACGAGCGGCCGAACGCCCAGCGCGTCAGGGTCTGCTGGGCGACGGTGAGCGCGGGCCCCATCAACGCCAGCGCCCAGACGAGCGCCGTCGCGGCGAGCAGCGGTCCTGCGTCGAAGGGTCGCCCATCCGTTCCGTCGCGGTAGACGTGCCAAACGACGACAAAAGGCAGAAGCAGGAGCATCAGATCATAGCCGAAGAGATGCGGACTCGTGATCACGGCCAGCGCAAAGCTCGCGGCCATGCGCCGATCCCAATCAGGGCTGCCCGGGGCCCAGGGTCGGCGGACCCAAAGAGCCACCAGCGCGCCGATGGCGACGAGCGTCAACGTGACGCCCAATACCGTGGCGGCGCGGGGCGAAAATGCATCGAGAAGGAGCGTGCTCACTTGAAAGAGGCCGTGAAGCCCCGCCGTCGGATAGCCCGGTTCGCGCAAAAGGGTGCCGAGATGGGGAGCGCGCGCGATGTAGTCGCGCGTCGCGGCCGGCAGCGTTCCGTACGAGATCGCCGCGCAGGCGATCGCAACGCCGAAAGCCGAGGCGAGGGCGCGAAAGCGGCGAGCACCGAGGAGCGCGGCGACAAGCCCGAGCGCGAGCTGCGGCTTGAACGCCAAGCAGCCGAGCAATGCGCCGGCCGCCGCATCGTGACCACGCCGCAGAACGACGAAAAACGAGGCCAAGAGGAGCAACGATAACGCGCTCAGCTGACCCTCCGAAAGGCACTGAAGGGTCGGATAATACGTGATGGACGCCCATGCCATCGCCGCCGGCGTGGGTCGTCCCAGCTCACGGCCCAGCAGGAAAAATGCCGCGGCGGCGGCACCGACCGAAACGGCCGTGTGCAAGACCAGCGCGGCGGGAAACGAGAGCAGCGACAGCGGGACGAAAAGCCAGGCCACGAATGGAGGGCTCAACCAGAGGGAGACTTCCCCGTCCCCCCCGAGCGCCTGCCCCTGAAATGAAAGCTGCGACGCAACATCGTACAGGCGATCCGCGTGCCCGGTCCGCACGAAAAAACCAGCCGTGTAGAAGGCGCGAAAGTCGGCGCCCCAAACGGTCCACCACGGACGTGGCGACGAGACGGTCTCGACCAGCGCGACAGCGACCAGAACGACCGCAGCGATCACCGGGTAGGTGCGGATCCGCCGCTTGGTGAGAAAACGCCGGCGGTTCGAGGGCCGCGTCGAGTCACTCGAACGAAGCCAGGAAGCGAGCACAGCTACACGGATAACACCGAACGCGGGACTTTCCGTTGTTCGTGCGACCCGAAAATGTGGCATGTTGCCCGCCGTGGCGGCACCGGGTGCGGGCAAATGGGTGGTGGCGTCGATCGGGCTGGCGTTGTTGCCGCTCGGCTGTCCCAAGGACGAAAGCGCTCTGGCTCCCGCGCCCGAAACGCCATTCCAGCTGGCCATCGCGGCGACGAGCGATCCCGGTCGACCCGTCGCGGGAGCGCGCGTCCTCTTCAAAACGAAAACGGTTGGTACGAGCGACGCCGCGGGCACGGCCAAGGTGGCCATCTCGGGCAGCGAGGGGGATACCGTCTCGCTTCTCGTCCAGTGCCCCGACGGTTATACGTCGCCTGAAAAGCCGATTGTTGCTGGGCTTCGCCGGCTGGCTCCCGGATCACCTCCTCCCAAGTTCGAGGTCCGCTGCACGCCAGTGCTCCGAACCACCGTCGTGGGCGTTCGAGCTCAGAACGGGCCGAACCTCCCGATCCTCTACCTCGGGCGGCCGGTCGGGCGAACCGATGCGCTCGGAGCGGGGCACGTGCTCCTTCAGCTCAAACCGAACGAGCAGGTGACGCTCACGCTGAGCACCACCGAAAAAGGCGCCGAGGGCCTGCGGCCTCAGAACCCGACGCTCACCTTCGTGTCGAAGGACCAGGACGACATGGTGCTTCTCGAGCAGAAGTTCACCGCCGCCCCCAAGAAGAAGGTCGTCGTCCCCGTTCAAGCGGCCCCAAAGCCGCTCTGAGCGAACTCCGGGCGCGAACCTTGCTTTAATCTTGCGCCCGGAGGCCAGTTGGCTACGATGATTAGCTTATTATGCAGTCCATCCCGCCCGAGGGAAGCATTCTCGCCGGCAAGTACCGCGTCGAACGCGTGCTCGGCAAGGGCGGCATGGGGGTGGTCGTCGCGGCAATGCACCTTCAGCTCGGGCGACGGGTGGCGTTGAAGTTTCTGCGCGCCGAGGCCTGCGAAAACCGCGACGTGGTCGAGCGCTTCATACGCGAGGCTCGGGCGGCGGTGCAGATCCACACCGAACATGTAGCCCGAGTCATCGACGTGGGAGAGCTCGAAAACGGGTCTCCGTACATGGTGATGGAGTATCTCGCCGGAGCCGACCTCGCCGAGGTCCTGCGTACGCGCGGCGGTCTGCCGGTGGTCGAAGCCGTCGATTATGTACTCCAGGCAAGCGAAGCCATTGCCGAAGCGCACGCGCTCGGGATCGTGCATCGCGATTTGAAGCCGGCCAATCTGTTTCTGACCCAGCGCGCCGATCGATCGCCTCTGGTGAAAGTTCTCGATTTCGGCATCTCCAAGGCGCTGCAGGGTTCGCCGCTGGCGGCGTCGACGAGCATGACGGGGACACTCGTGACCATGGGGTCGCCCGTGTACATGTCACCGGAGCAGGTCCGCAGCGCGAAGGACGTGGACATCCGAACGGACATCTGGGCGCTCGGCGTCATTCTGTACGAGCTGCTCACCGCAGGGCCGGTGTTCGAAGCGGAAACGATTTCGGAGCTCATCATCCTGATCGCCACGCAAACGCCTCCCCCCATCGGGACCAAGCGCCCCGACGTCCCGCCCGAGCTCGAGAAGGTGATTCTGTGCTGTCTCCAGAAAGACCGCGAGCAGCGCTATCCCAGCGTGGCCGCACTCGCCCACGCGCTTCGCCCCTTCGGGCCCGAGCGCGCCGGCCAATCCGTCGAGCGAATCGCGAGAATTCTCGGACAAGACCCGGAAATCGTGGCCACCCAGGTCGCCATGTTGCACCGGCCCCAAGCGGACCCGGTGGGCACCGGCACCAATGCATCTTGGGGCAGCACGCAGGGCGCGCGCCGAAAGCGGATCAGCGCGCTCGCCGTGGCATCCGTCGCGGCGTGCATCGTCGCCATCGTCATGGTGGCGATGAAGGTCCGTGAGAGCTCGGAGGCCGCGTCTGCAGCGGCCGCAGAACCATCGCCGGCTGCCGTGCTCGCGCCGGTCGAAAGAGCGTCTACCCCGCCGAGTCCTTCGCCCGTTTCGCCTCCGCTCCCCTCCCCGTCCACCAGTGCGGCACCGGTGGTCGCCGAGCGCGAGCCCACCACGCCCGCGCCACGGCCGGCTAGTTCGGCGCTCTCGACACGCGCACCTTCGTCGCCGGCCCCCGCACCTCGGCCCATTCGCCCGCCTCCAAAAAAATCGACGCAGGCCGGGGAAACGCAGTCACCTGCGCCTCGCCCGAAAGACCTTTTCGACGACACCAAGTAACGTCCTCAACGCGCGGCCTTGTAGATGCAGCCGTAGCGCTCCCAATAGACGTTCGTCGCATCGACCGCCATCGCCGCCGCTCCACCCGGCGCAGGCACGCCGAGGTCGACCGGCGCTCCGCCGGACTCGGAGACCTTCATCAGCCTGCCCGACTCCGCATAGTAAGCAGTGCCACCCTGGGCAGCGAAAGCGGGTCCCCCTTCGACGAGCTTCGTCGGCGTACCGCCGGTCTTGGCAAGGCTGTAGAGCGCTCGAACCGGCTGATCCCCGAATGGGTCGGTCGACGTCGAATAGACGAGATTGGGACCATCGAGTGCGAGTAGCCAAATGTCTTCAGCGAGCGTCAGATCGCCCATGACCTGAAAAATCTTGGTGGGCGTGCCCCCGGTCTTGGCGATCCGGTACACCGACGACAACTCGGTGATCCCGGCGTCGGAGCCAAAGTCAATCGGCGGATAGCCGACGAAGTACAAGTCGTCGGTATCGTTAACGAGGTTAGTGATAACGACGTTGTCGTCTTTCCAGAGCTCGGTCGGAGTTCCGCCGTCTTTGGAGATTCGGCTGAGCACGCCGCGGTCCGCGAAGAAGATGGACGTCGCGTCGACGACGAAATTGACGGTGAGTTGCAGCAGCCCCACGTCGGTCAGCATCGTCGACGTTCCGCCGGTTTTTGCCACTTTCGAAAGACCGGCGTCGTAGAAATAGTAGTAGACGTTGGTGTCGTCGATCGCGAGGCTGCTCAGGGCCGTCCCAGCCCCGGTGGTCGTGGCGAGCATGACCGGCGTGCCGCCGGACACCGGGAGTCTCACGATGTGACTGGGCTTGTCGACCGCGCCGCCGCCCGACAGATCGGGAAACGTCGAGTAGAACAAGTTCGTGCCATCGGAAATCAGGGCGGTCATGCTGCCGACGAGGCCGAGATTCGTCTGCGTCAGGAGATTCGGGCCGCACATCGTCGTGGTGCCCGATCCGCCGCTCCCGCCCGTTCCGGAGCCGCTGCTCGTGGTCGCACCGTTGGAGTCGTCGGACCCCGAGCACGCGCAAACGCCGAGGCCGAGCAGGACCATGAAGCAGCGAACATTCGAAGTCATCGATTTCCTCCTATCAAGTCAGTGTGCAGCACGACCCTATTCCACCGGGCCTAGCGCAACAACTTTTTCGAAGGAGGATCAGCGCATCAGTTCGCCCGGCTTCTCCGGGGTACCTGGTTCGTCGAGAAGCTGCGTGGAGGAGCCGGGGCCGAGATTCGGTTCCTGCCACTGCTGCACTTTCCACACGACCTGCTTGCTGGGCGTCACCTCGAACACCTGGATGGTCGTAGGCCACTGGGTGACCGAGAGCGGTCCGCACCAATTGTTGATGATGGTGTTGCCGTTGGAGAGGCGCATCGCCCCTTGCAGCACGTAGATAGGAAAGGGGGCGTCCCCTTTTTCGAACGACCAAACCACCTGTTTGTCGGGGCTCACTTCTCGCAGCCAGCCGCCCTGGTTGCCGCTGACGAGCGTGTTGCCGTTGTGGAGGCGGACCGCGGCCCAAGGCGAACCGCCGCTGTCGTATTGCCAGACGATTTTCCAGTCTTGGGTGTACTCGACGACCTTGCCCTGGCTGAGATAGGGGATCAGCAAATTGCCATTGGCGAGCATGCGCACGTGGCGAAACATCCCGTGCGTGCCGCCGACCGACTCCGGGTGCCAGATCTTCTCGACGCACGGCATGTTGGACGTGCAGACCGCTCCCTTGGTCTTGTCGATGAGCATGAGCTTCGCGGGGCTGCCGTTCTGCATCACGAGCACCTTGTCGAGGCCAATGGGCTGGACCGCGTGGACTTCGGTTCCCGAATCCTCGTTATAGCGCCAGACGATCGGGCCCTCTTTGCCCGACTGAAGATCGGGAGCGATCTCTTGCGCGCCGGTCGCCTTCAGATTGAAAAGGACGTGACCGTTGGAGGTCATGGTGCAGTCGCCGTACTCGTCGCCGCCGCTCGTATTGAGCGAGTGGGTCCACACGACCTTGCCGCCTTTGATGAGATAAATCGTGTCGCCCGGCTTGGTCGTCTTCTGCCACTCCCCACAATAGAGAGCATCGTGACGATCGAGGCCCATCGAGTTGGGGTTGCCGCCGCCGAGCGCAGGGCCTACGCCGCCCCCATCACCCCCCGGCGAAGCACCGCCGGAACCATCCCCCACCGCCGCATCGAGCAACGACCCTGCCGCCCCACCGGTCTCGCCGGACGATCCTCCGGTTGCCGCGCCGCCCGACCCGGGGCCCGAGGTCATCGCGCCCGTGGCGGTCGTCGATCCGCCCTGGCCAGCGGCGCCCGTCGTCGTTCCGCTGGGTGCTGCGCCGGCAGCCCCCCCCGCGTCGGGTGAGGATGGGCCGCACCCGGCCAGCTCGGCCGTTGCAAAAAGGGCGACAATGATAGCGGATGTCGTTGATTTCACGCAGATATTCCTCTCCTATCGGCAGCCCAGCGATGGCCACCTAGGTCAGAAAGGGAGTGTCCCGACCCGGGCGAGCGGGTCCAGATTTAGCCCGGGCCGGCGTGCGACAGGTCGCGCCAACCGCCGTCAAATGAAGTAGTGGAACAAGGTCGCCCCAAATGAATCGAAGTCACCAATCGATGGCCGCGGGGGCGCTTCCCCTTCTCGGCGCAGCACTTTTGGTGACCGCGTGCGGCGTCGACGATCGCCACCTGGGGAGCGGCGCCGATAGCGGTGACTCCCGCGAGAGTGGAGGCGGCGATGGGCGCAACGAACTCCTGGCGGATTCACCCATCGATCAGGGCAATCCAGTCGACGCCAAATCCAACGACGCGCAGGGGGATAGCGCATCTGCCGACGCGCCCGGTACGATCCTTTGGGCGCGCTCGGCCTCTTCCGTCTTCCTCTATGGCGTGGCGGAGGGCTCGACCGGCGTCGTCATCACCGGTTCGATCACCGCACCGGCCGACTTGGGCGGCCTTCAGGCTTTGGTTCCCAGAGGCAAGACCGACACGGTGATCGCCCAATTCGCCACGACCGACGCGGCTCACCAATACTCCACGCAATTCGGCGGAGGCGGCGAGGTCTACGGCTTTCTCGACACCGTCGATCCCAAGGCACGCCTCTGATTGCGGGGGTGACCTACGGCGACGTGGATCTCGGCGCAGGTCTGGTGAAGGCCGGCGCGACCATGGGGTCGGACGGCTTCGTCGGACGATATGGCCCGAATGGCCAACCCCATTGGGTGAAGCGCCTGGTCGGTCCGGGCGAGGACAAAATCATGTCGGTCGCCAACGGGCCGAACAACACGATCTTCGCGGCGGGGTGGTATGACAATACCTCGACACTCGACACCCGCGCGCTGCCCAGAGGCGATTATCGAGACATCGTGATCGCGCAATTCGATTTCACGGGCGCCATCACGATGGTCACCACGATCGCCACGCCGGCTCTCGAGCAACCATCGGGCATCGCCTGGACGGGCACTCACCTGATGGCTGTCGGGTTCTACAACGGCGTGACGAAATTCGGCCCGACAGAGTTGACCGCCACCGAGTACGACATCTGGGCCGCCAAGCTCGCGGTCGACGGGACGCCGGTGTGGGCGGTGAGCTATGGCGGGCCGGCGAAGGACTCTTACCCCTACCTGGCCACTGACGCCGCGGGAGACATGTACCTAGCGGGCACGTTCACCGGTTCGGCCACGTTCGGAAGCTACAAGCTGAACGGCGCCGGGGGGACGGACATCTTCGTGGCCAAGTTGCGCAATGGCGATGGGAGCGTCGTCTGGGCGACTTCGTTGGGGTCCCCAGGTGACGACGGCGCCTCGGACATCGCGCTCAATGCGTCGGGCCACCTGATCGTGTCGGGCACGATTGCCGGCCCTCTCGAGCCAGGCGGCCCTTTCGCAGGTGAGAAAGACGCCGTCTTGATTTCGTACGACACCGCCGGCGCGCACCGTTGGACGAAGGTCATCGGGACGACGGGCACTGACTACGGTTGGGCGGTCAGCAAGGGGGCCAATGCCTTCTACGCCGCCGTGAATCTCGGCGGCGACATCGGCACGAGCGTCGAGGGGCAAAAAATCATCGGCGCGCCCAAGCCTGCGAGCCTGGTTCTCAAACTTCAGCCGTGATCCCACCGGAATTGCCCGGGCAAAAATGCTAGACGTCGCGGCGCGCTCCCGGCATGTTCGGTCCCTATGACCTTCGATCGACGCCAGAAAAGACCGCTCTCTGCCGCGTCGGCCGGCTTGGCGCTGCTGTTCGCCGGCAGCCTTCATGGGCAAGCGAACAGGGATCCTGCGATGGCGCGCGTGCTTTTCAGCGAGGCGCGCAAGCTCGCCGCTCAGGGCAGCTATGAGCAAGCGTGCCCGAAGTTCGAAGAGAGCCTGCGCAACGATTTCGGAATCGGCACGCAGTTCAATCTCGCCGACTGTTGGGAGCACGTCGGCCGGACCGCCAGTGCGTGGGCGGCTTTTCTGGATGTAGCGGCGGGCGCCCGAGCGGCCGGACAGGCCGATCGCGAGCAGGTGGCGCGCACGCGCGCCGGGGCACTCGAGCCCAAGCTATCGCGGATGATCATTCAGATCGGCGCACCGACGCCGGGTCTGGAAGTCAAGCGGGACGGGCAGGCGGTCGGTCAAGGTGCTTGGGGAACGGCGGTGCCCGTGGATCCTGGCGCCCACGTGATTAGCGCGGCTTCTCCGGGCAAAAAGCCGTGGTCGAATCGCATAACGGTCGCGGCGGGAGCCCATGTCACGGTGGCGATTCCTCCGCTCGACGAGCAACCTGCCGGCACGACATCGGCGCCTGTTTCGGCGACGGAAGCGAGCGGCGGCGCAGGCGCAGGCACAAGCGCTTCCCCTTCTGCCGACAACGTCGCGCCGACCGGCCAGCTGCAACGCACGATTGGCATCGTCGTCGGCGGAATCGGGGTGGTGGGCCTCGCTGCCGGCACCGTGTTCTGGATCAATTACAATTCGAAAAACGAAGAGGCGAGCAACGTGTGTCGCGAGACTCCCACCAATTGCCCCGCGACGGACCTCCAACGGAATTCCGACCTCAAAGAACAGGCACAGTCGAACCTCACCTTGTCGTACGTCGGTTTCGGCGTGGGCGGAGCCGCGCTGGTCGGCGGTGCGGTGCTGTACCTGAGCGCCCCCTCCGGGGCTGCGCGCAATGGATGGCGCGCAGCTCCTCTGGTCGGCCGCGGCGCCTACGGTGCCTCCCTCCACCTGACGTGGTGAGGGGCACCGCTGATTTCGGTGCGACATTTTCCTGCGGCGGCTGTCATTGAGCAACGGTCGTTGATTCCATGGGGACACGTCTTATCCAAGGCGCCATCAGCGCCGTCGTAGTCCTGTCGGCGAGCACGCTGCTCGCCGATGCCACGGACGGTACTGCAGATGCGACGCCCGTTGCCGCCGTCCTCGGCGAAGCGCGCGGTCTCGCCACCCAGGGCAAATACGCCGAGGCGTGCCCCAAATTCGAGCAGAGCTTGCGCAGCACTTTCGACGTCGGCACGCAGTTCGAGCTTGCCGATTGCTGGGAGCACCTCGGCCGAACGTCGAGTGCGTGGGAGACGTTTCTGGCGGTAGCTGCGGCCGCCAAGGCCATGGGCCAAACGGATCGCGAGCGTGCGGCCCGCGCTCGCGCCGCGGCGCTCGAGCCGAACCTGTCGCGGATGGTCATTCACGTCGGAGCCCAGGCCACCGCAATCGACGTTCAGCCGGACGCGGGCAGCATGGCTGTGACTGTCGATCCCGGCGTTCACCACATCGTCGTCGTTGCACCGGGCAAGAGGCTCTGGTCCAGTCGGGTGTCAGTTGCACCGGGGGCGAACGTCATCGTTGCGCTACCCCCGCTCGAAGATCAACCTGCGGCACCGAGAGCCGGCGTGCTTCCGGCCGAGCAGCCACCGGCAGGAACGCTCAGCGTCACGCCGACGGAGCACGATCGGACGAAATCCGGTCAGCTGCAACGCACGCTCGGAATCGCCATCGGCAGCGCGGGCGTCGCCGGGATCGCTGCAGGATTCATCTTCGCGGTCGCTTACGACGCAAAAAACGAATGGGCGTCCAACGTGTGCCGCGAACACCCACGAGACTGTCCGCCATCGGACCTCGGTCGCCACGATGTGCTCCTCGACGAAGCGCGCGCGAACCGCACGCTGGCATACGTCGGTTTCAGCGTGGGCAGTCTCGCACTCTTGACCGGTGGACTGCTCTATTTCACCGCGCCTCCCCATTCAGCGCGATCGAGCTGGCGCGCCACACCTTTCATCGGCGAAAGCTCCTACGGGGCAGCGCTCGGCGGCACGTGGTGACCGCGCATCGACCTTCGTTTCGTCATTCGACGAAGTCCGGCCTTCCCCCCGAGCCTATCATGACTGCGTCAGATCTTGGCGATGACAGATCACGATCAGCAATTGCCGCGTTTCGCTCACGCAAATGACGGCGAGGCCGTCGGTAGGCGCATCAGACCGGAATGGCCGCGAGACTTCGCCGACAGCCAGTTCCGCCTGCCCGGTCAGTAGTTTCGTGGGGTATGGCTACTCCGATGCAACGATCTGGTAGCGAGAAACTGACGCAGTCATGCTATCCGCCGTGAAGGAAAGCTCCGCGATCTGCCATTGGGGAGGGTATGAGTTTTCCGATGTTATTTCCGTCCGCGTCTCGCGCGTTCGCGCTCGTTTTTCTGATGGTCAGCGCGTCCGGGTGTGAATTCTTCGGCAGTGACGCAAACGGACACGACTCCAATGGGGTAGGAAAAGCCGTCAACGACGACGACGGCGGGGCCTACCAGCTTTGGGTCGATCTTTATTACCCGGGCTGGAGGCAAGAGCGACTGCCCCCCGAGCAGCTCGATCTGAGCGGTGTCACGCACATCATCCACTTTGCATGGCTTCCGTGGATCGCCGAGGGTGGAACCGAGGTCGTCATCGACGACGCCATGAACGGCGTCGACGCGACGGCAGCGGAGGCCGTGATTCGCATCGGCCACGCCGCCGGCAAGAAGGTGCTCATCACGATCGGCGGCGCCGGCCGGGGGAGCCAATTCTTCAATCAAGCGATGGCCGACACCTCTCGACCGGCCTTCATTCAGGCGCTCATCAGCAAGACGCTCGAACGGGGATACGACGGAATCGATGTCGACTGGGAACCTGGGTGGGAGAACGCCTCGCAGGGCAGCGGGCTCTTTCTAAAGTTCTCTCGCGAGCTGCGAGCCGCCATCGACGCTACCGCGCCCCATTTGATTCTCACGACAGCGGGGCTGGGCGCGGATGGCCCTATCTATGGAGTGCTCGCCGACGTTTACGATCAGATCAACATCATGACCTACGACCTCGTCTACGGCGTCCCTCTCACCTGGCACGACTCGGCGATTTCCGGAGGCAGCGGCGGCTTCTACTCGGTCGACCGTTCGGCCGTCGAGTACGAACGCGCCGGTGTTCCTCGGCGCGCGCTCGGAATTGGACTGAAGTGCGGCGGCTTCAGCTGGGAGAATGCGACCGAGCCCATGCAGAACCCGATGGGCTCGTCGCCCCGTTCGATGGCGTACTCCACGATCATGACCAATCATTTTTCGGAAGCCGCATACCATTGGGACGAGCGCGCCCAAGTCCCCTATCTAAGCATCTTGACGCCCACGCCCATGTTCGTCACCTACGACGATGCGCGCTCTGCCAAGGCGAAGATCGACTACATTCGCGCCGGACGCTACGGCGGGTTGATCATCTGGGATGCCAGCGAACAATACTTCGCCAACGGCGACGCCACCGGGGCAAAGCATCCGCTCTTGCAAGCCGTGCAGCAAGCCGTCGCCCAAAATTGAATGACAATGTGAGGATTTCCTCGCATGCTTAGAGCACGATGGGGATCCCGAGCACCGAGCGTGGGACGAACGCCGCGCTCACGCGTTTGACCCGCAAGACAGCGCCCGGCCCGCGCGGCGTGTTCGTGTTCGGCAGCTTCTTCACCGCGCGCCGCGACCCCATCGCCTTTTTCGAGGGGGCCATCCGCGAGCACGGCGACTACATCGCAGTGCGTTTCGGCCCTTTGCGCTACCTATTGGTGAACGATCCCGATGGCGTGCGGCAAGTCTTGGTCGACAACCATCGAAACTACGCGAAGAGCCGCAGCTATCAGGGGCTCAAGCTCGTTCTCGGCGACGGGCTGCTGACCAGCGAGGGGGCCTTCTGGCGAAGGCAGCGCCGCTTGGCGCAGCCCGCCTTTCATCGTGAGCGACTGTCATCGTTTGCACGCAGCATGGTCGCGGACACGGCCGCGATGCTCGAGCGCTGGCGCGGGGTGAACGGAGCAGCCGCGTTCGATCTCCACGAGGAGATGATGCGCCTCACACTGCGCATCGTGAACCGCACCCTCTTCAGCACCGATACGGATGCCGATGCCGCTGCGGTCGGCAAAGCGATGACGGTCGTGGTCGGGCACGTGAACGAATACGCAGATGCGCTCGTGCGTATCCCCCCCTGGGTACCCACGACGAAGAACCTGCGTTTCCGCAAGGCGCGGCGCACGCTCGATGCGCTCGTCCTCCGCATGATCGACGAGAGACGGAGCGCG
>DASWDH010000348.1:0-4005 GCA_036395495.1 Polyangiaceae bacterium | reverse complement strand
CCCGGCCGAAGATCTTGGACGACCTTTTTGGCGGCGTCCCCCACGCAGTCTTCGGGGAGATGGACCTCGGCGCCCGCGAGAGCCGAGAGGCGCTGCCCGGCGGGCTCGAGGCTCAACCCCTCGGTCTTGCCCGGCTTCGGGCGGCCGAGGTGCGAGGCCAAGATGACCCGCGCACCCGCTTCGAGCGCGAACTTGATGGTGGGCAGCGCTTCGCGGATGCGCGTGTCGTCGGTGACGGTGCTGCCCGAGAGGGGCACGTTGAAGTCGACGCGGATGAACGCGCGCTGGCTATCGAGCGACAGATCGCGGATGGTCTTGATGCCCTCGAGCATGCTCATGGCGGTCAGAGCTTTTTGGCCATGAGAATCGCGAGGTCGACCATGCGATTGGAGAACCCCCACTCGTTGTCGTACCAGCTGAAGACCTTGACGAAGCTGTCCCCGACGAGGGAGGTCATCGTCGCGTCGAAGATCGACGAGCCTGGATGGCCGAGGTAGTCGCTGGAAACGAGGGGCTCGTCCGAATAATAGAGAATGCCCTTCATGGGGCCTGACTCGGCGGCCTTCTTCATGGCGGCGTTGACGGACTCTTTGGTGATCGTCTTTTCGGTCTCGACGGTGAGATCGACGAGCGACACATCCATCGTGGGGACGCGGATGGCTCCGCCGTCGAACTTGCCCTTGAGCTCGGGAATGACTTCGGAGAGCGCCTTGGCTGCGCCGGTCGTGGTCGGCACCATGTTGATCGCGGCGGCGCGCGCGCGGCGGAGGTCACCCTTGCGGTGGGGGATGTCGAGGA
Organism: Polyangiaceae bacterium; assembly: GCA_036395495.1. Lineage (GTDB taxonomy): Bacteria > Myxococcota_A > Polyangia > Polyangiales > Polyangiaceae > DASWDH01. The sequence continues at coordinate 3,207 of DASWDH010000348.1, read as the reverse complement.
TCGCCTGGTCGTTGGTGTACGAGTGAATCGTCGTCATCAGGCCGCGCTTGACGCCGAAGTTGTCGAGCAAAACCTTGGCGATGGGCGCGAGACAGTTGGTCGTGCAGGAGCCGTTCGAGACGACGTGGTGGTTTTTGGTATCGTACTTCTCGTCGTTCACGCCGAGCACGAGCGTCGCGTCCTGCCCCTTGGCGGGCGCGCTGATGATGACCTTCTTGGCCCCGGCGTCGATGTGAGCCTTGGCCTTCTCTTTGTCCGTGAAGAGCCCGGTGCACTCGAGGGCGATGTCGACGCCGAGCGACTTCCAGGGCAGCTCCTTGGGATCTTTGACGGCGAGAACCTGGATGTCTTTTCCTCCCACGGAGATGGCCGTCTCTTTGGCCTTCACCTCGGCCGCCTTGAACGTGCGATGGATGCTGTCGTACTTGAGAAGGTGGGCGAGCGTTTTTGCATCGCACAGATCGTTGACGGCGACGACTTCGATGTCGCTGATCTTCCTCTCGACTATCGCGCGTACGATGCAGCGACCGATGCGACCGAAACCGTTGATGCCTATTTTGGTGGCCATGTTGGATGCTCCTCTGCGGGGGCGTAATACCTAGACTCCGCCCTTTCGGCGGTCAAGCCCCTGAACCCGGTCCGAAATGCACCAGCCAGTGCTTATTTCGACCGAGTTTCAGCGGCCGCGAACGCCCCTTCGCGCCGGCCGCGCCCGTGCGTGGTCGAGCGTGGTGCTGTCTCTCGAAACCAACGCGGGAGCGATACCGAACGGCCGGGGCCCGCGAGAAGCCGTCCGAGCCGACGGACCACGAAAATCCTCCGCCGCGCGGATGGGATTCGGTCGAGCCACCGCCGCAGCTCCTGCCATCGAAAGCCGCGCGGTAGCTCGAGCTCGGTAAGGCTCGTAAAATACCGAGAGCGTCCGCCGGAGAGGTAGGCAACGTCAAAGAGGGCCTTTTCCGGAGTTGCCAGCTTCACCCCTTCCCGTGTGTGGTCGAACCCTCCAAAGAGCTCGGGCGCTACGTGGTGGACCGAATACGTGCCGAAGGGGGTCACGATCTTCTGCGTTCGCGCGAGCGATACAGCGTAGAACACGGTAGGAATCTGCTCGACCATGCCGCGGAGGTGAAGCGCTGTCTGGAGCGATAAATAGATCGGAAACGGCGCCGTGAGGTGCTCGGCCAGTCGGTAGGGATCGACCTCTGCATCGAGCCACCACATGCCGTGCCGGACCTGCGTCACCAGCCCCGACGCAGCCAGTCGAGACAGCATCTTGCTCGCTGCAGACGTCGACTGACCCAGAGCAGCGGCGGCATCGGCTGTCTCGACCACTGCGACGCCGAGCCGGCGCAGCCCTGCCAGTGCGTCTCGGGCGTTCATCGCAGCGTCTCCAGGCCCTCGACTACCGTCGATTGCATCGTGTCCCAGGCGGCTCGCCCGTCGAAGAGCTCTCGCTGCGCGGGATCCAGGAAAGCAATGACTTTCGAAGCGTACTCGTCGAACGAAATGCGCATGGCGTTCTCAATCGCGTTCGGCAGCCAGCGCTTCTCCTTTTCCGAAAGCTCCACTAGCATTACTGCGTCAGGTCGTCGCTGCCAGATCGTTTCATCGGAGTAGCCATAGGCCCACTCAAGTACTGACCGGACAGGCGGAACTGGCTGTCGGCGAAGCCGAAGAGGCGAGGCCTGGCGGCCATTCCGGTCTGATGGGCCCTACCGACGGCCTCGCCGTAATTTGCGTGGGCGAAACGCGGCAATTGCTGATCGTGATCTGTCATCGCCAAGATCTGACGCAGTCATGCTGGCTGCGTCCGTCCTCGCGAGTAGGTGGCTCAGGTCGAAGACGTCGCGGGCTTGCGGCTCGTTGCGGTCGGACAGCGCGTGGATCTTCTGCAAGATGGCCCGCGCAGTTGCGTAGTGCATCACCAGAAATGTCGTCATGCCGTACGGACGCAGGACTTCGCGGTCGACGGCTTCGAACAGGGCGCCGCTGATCGAATCGCGACGCGAAAACTCGATTCTGGTTCTCAGGGGCACGGCAAGTCCGGCGACGCGGAGGCCGACCTTCCAGCGTTGCGTCGTGTCCGTCTGCTTGGGCGACGAAAATTCGGCGACCTCGATGCCCTGCGATCTCAGAGGGCCGACGATATGGGGCGATTGCAGGATGCGATCGACCTTGTTTTTGAGTGTTCCCTTTGCAACCACCGCTACATCGATGTCGACATCTTCAGAGTAGCGGACGCTGCCAAAGAAGAACCTGAGGTTGGAGCCGCCCTTCAGCGCAAAGAGACGCTTGTCGTCGCCCTTTGCCACGAGGGCGCGAACGAAGGCCAGATGAAACATCTCGATCGCCTGACGAGTCGACAGTGCCACCGCGAGTCAATGCAATAATTGGACGTATTTGTCAAAATTGTGTATTGGAACATAGCTCCCGCTCGAGGAAGGTGACCTCTTCGTCGGTCATCTCAGGGTGGCAGGGCACGCTGAGGAGCTCGCGGGTGGCGCGTTCGGACTCGGGAAAAGAGCGGCCAGCGGCGTAGTGGGCGAAAGCGGGGGAGGCGGCGAGCGTCGTCGGGTAGTGAACGCGGGCGTCGATACCCGCGTCACGAAGACGCGCCAAGAGTTCGTCCCGGCCAGCTGCCGAGTGACTCGGCGCTGCCTTCGGCCCGCCTGCGGTGACGCGAAGCGCGAGCGGGGCGAACATCGGCGCGCAGCTCGTCGCGCCGACGAGGGGGGTGAGTCCGGCGCCGCGGGCGGCGGCGACCAGGCGCGCGCCGATCGCGCGGCGGCGCGCGAGGCGGGCGGGAAGGGTCGTCAGTTTGACCCCGAGCAGCGCGGCCTGCAGCGCGTCGAGACGGTAGTTGCCCCCTCGCATTTCCCAAGCGTACGTTCGTCCGGATCCGTGGTTGCGAATGCGCCGGATGCGATCGGCGACCGACGGGTCGTCGGTCACGCACGCTCCGCCGTCGCCGGCTGCCCCGAGCGCCTTGCTGGGGAAAAAGCTGAAGGTCCCCATGTTGCCGAGCGTGCCGGCGCTCTTCGCACCGAGCGCAGCGCCGAGAGCCTGGGCTGCATCTTCGATGACGGCAACCTCGGGGGCGGCTCGTCGGAGGGGGTCCAGATCGTGGACGACGCCGAAGAGGTCGACCGAGACGATGGCCTTGGTGCGTCCCGATAGCGCGCTTGCCACGCCGACAGGATCGAGGGT
>DASWDH010000347.1:0-24847 GCA_036395495.1 Polyangiaceae bacterium | reverse complement strand
TAGAGCGTGGCGAGCTCGAGCCGCAGCTTGGTGCGCTCGGCCGGGGTCGTTGCCACGTCGATCAGGCGCCCGAGTAGTCTCGCCAGATCACGCTCTTGCTCGTTCTTCGCGTAAAGCTGGCGCAGCGCCGAGGATGCGCGTTCGTCGCTGGGATTGTTTTCGAAGATCGTTTCGTAGAGCTCGACCGCACGCGGCAAATCATCGAGCTTCTGATGAGCAATTCCCGCGGCGAGGTGTTGCAACCTGGCGAGCTCGAGCCCGTCGGTGGCGAGCTCGGCACGACGCAAGAGCAGCTTGAGCACCGCCGGGTAGTCGGACGCCGCCTCCCGCAAGCGGGTGAGCTCTTCGAGCGCCCATAGGTTGGCTTCGTCTTCGTCGAGCAGTTGCCGGAGCACTTCTTCGGTGAGGACGGGGTCCTTGACCTGTTCCTCGGCGAGGACTTTGGCTTCACGGAAGAGCTGGCGCTTGCTATTCGGATCGAGCTCCAGCTCGGCCAGCCGACGCAAGCTCTTCACGAGGTCGCGCTCGCGGCCGGGCGCGCGCCGAATTCGCTCGATCGAACGAAGAATCTCGACGTTTTCGGGGTCCTTTTCCAAGGCCTTGTCGAGCACTTCTTCGGCGAGCGTGGGGTCTTTGAGTTTGTCTTCGTACCAAGTCGCGAGCCTCACGTAGGCGTCGCGCGCCGTATCGGGGGTGAGATCGCGCGCGGCGACGATGGCGGCGTACAGCTTGCTCGTTGCGCTCGCCCACGCATCGTTGGCTGCGGCGAGCCGCTCGACTTCGTGGAGCACGTCGACGTCCGTCGGATCGTCGGCGAGCGCATCCTCGAGAACGGTTTGCGCACGCTTGCGATCCTGCGATCGCTCTTCGAGCAGCTTGGCCAGATCGAGACGGATTCTGGTTCGCTCCCGGGACGTGCTGGCGAACGCGATGCGTTTTTCGTAGAGCGCCATCAAGCGTTCGTTGTCGTTCTGCGTTCGGTAGACCTCTTCCAGCGCCTCGGCGGCTTCTTCGAAGAGCGTGGCGTCGTCGGTGAGCGATTCGAGCAGCTCGCGCGACGGTCGATGCTCGGCGTCTCGCTCGAGTGCTTGCTTGAGGGTCGCCAGCCCCTGCGATCGTTCCTGGAACTCTTCGATCTGGAGCTTGGCGAGCCGATGGAAAAGCTCGGCTTGCCGTTTGGCGTCGGATTCGACGGCGACGCGCCGATCGAGCACCTCGGCCAACGCCCGATGCTCGCGCGTGCGCTCGTAGAGCCGATCGAGCGCGGCCAAGATCTCCGCGTCATCGCCGACCTGTTCGCTTGCCTTGGCGTAAGCCGCGATCGCGCGCCGGTCGTCCTCCAGCTCGTTCTCGGCGATTTTTCCAAGCCGCCGCCAGAGGTCCTGCGCAACGGCTGCATCGAAGATGGCGCCGGCACGTTCTTCGAGCGCATCGGCGTAGCGGTCATAACCGCCGGAAGCCGCCGAGAGGCGCTCGATTTCGGAATAGAGCTGGGTATCCTCGGGCGCCTCGGCCAGCGCGCGCATGAGAATCGTCTGTGCGTCGGCCGGTCGCCCGAGCGAGCGGTCGAGTACGTCGGCGATCGTCTTCAGCGTCGCCGTGCGGTCGATTGGATCCGTCTGTGCGCGCACGCGCATCTCGAGGACCTTCACCAACATGTCGAACTGCGATCCGCTCCGCAGCACCGGCTCGAGAATGTCGGCGGCGACGAGGCTCAGATCTTCGCGCGTCTCGCCGATCTGGCTGACGGCGGCCACCGCATCCCGATCGCCGGGGGCCTCGTCGAGCACCTGTTTGTAGGCTTCGAGGGCGGCATTGGGATCGTCGAGTCGCTGGGCGTAGAGAGCCCCGATCTCCTTGCGCAGCCTGGCGCGGTCGGCTTGGGTCTCGGCGGCGGCCGCTTCGGCTCGCAGATTGTCGAGCAGATCGGGCCACATCTGCTCGGCTCGATAGAGCCGATCGAGCGAGGCGAGCACGTCGCGGTCGGCCGGCTTGATGGTCGCCGCCTCGCGCAGGGCATCGATCGCCTCACGGGGCTGGGACAGGTGCTTTTCGTGTCGCGCGGAGGCTCGGACGAGAAGATCGAACTTCATGTCCTGATCTTCGGGTGCGGTGAGCTCGACCCTTCGCCGGTAAAGCTCGACCAGCTTCTCGTGGTCCACTCCGCGCTCGTAAAGATCGATGAGGGAATCGATCGTAAAAGTACTCTCCGTCTCCAGCTCGAGGGCGCGTTCGTACGATTCGATGGCGCCGGCGATGTCCTCGAGCATGTCGCGTTTGATTTCGCCGATCCGGCGGTGGAGCGAGGCGCGATCCTCGTCGGACGGCACGAGGTTGGCCTTGCGCTCCAGAATTTTCACGAGCGCATCCCAATCGGACAGGAGCGTCGCCAGCATGTCCATGTGGTCGAGCGGCTCGGAGTCGGTTTCGTCGAGTGCAAACAATCGCTCGTATGCGTCGAGGGCTCGGCGGGGATCGTCGCGCTTCCGATCGTGAAGGTGAGCCAGTGACAACAAGAGCTCCCGCCGCACGAGCGGGTCTGCGCTTTCGATGCCGCGCTCGTAAGCGTCGGCCAGCGTGTCCCACGCTTTGGTTTTCTCTGCGACGCGCTCCAGCTCGATCCGCGTCTCGCCGTCGTCGGGGTCGAGCTCGAACGCCGCCCGCAGCGATCGAAGGGCGCGCTTGTCGTCGTTGCCGCGCTTTTCCCAGAGCTCCGCGTTCTCCCGAAGGATCGGGATCTTCTCGCCACGGTCGCGTGAAAGTTCGAGCCTCTGCTCGTTCAATGCGATGATGTGGCGCCAATCGTCCGCCCTTTCGTAGAGCGGCCGCAGGATTTCGACGAGGCGCGCCTTGTGCTCCGGCAATTGGCTCAGCGCCTCGAGATCGGAAATCGCCTCGCGGTGATCGGGCGAGGCTTCTACGATGCGCTCGTATTGGTCGATGGCGGCGCCCACGTTTTCGAGCTCCTGCCGATAGAGGCGCGCGAGGCTCAGGCGAAAACTGGCGGTGGCTATCGCCGTGGCCGCCTGCTCGGCCCGGCGCTCGAACAGATCGGCCAGGTCGTGAAACCGCCCCCGCTCGCGATAAAGCACGGTGAGCTGGTCCTGAGCTTTGGCGTCGTTCTCGTCGACGTCGAGAATCGCGCGATAGGTGTCGATGGCGCGATCGGGGTCGGATAGCGCCGTCGTCTCGAGCTCGGCGATCGTGTGCAACGTCGCCGTGCGCTGGGCCGCATCGTAGCGATAATCGAGCGCGGTGCGATACAGCTCGACGCGCTCCTTGGCACGGCCGTCTTTGATGAGCAGACCATCGATCGCCTGAAAGAGCTCGGGCGACTCCGGTTCGAAGCCGTGGGCGCGGCGCAAGAAGAGCAGCGCGCGTTCGACATCCCCGAGCTTCGCGAAAAGCTCCCCCGTGCGCCGCGCGAGCTTGGCAGTGGAGGCTTCGTCGCTGGCGATGGCATCGAGCTCGGAGGCGTAGATGTCGGCGAGGCGTGCCTCGGCCCCGGCGACTTTGGCCAACCGCTCGAGCTCCGACCAGGTGCCCTCGTCGGTCACGTCCTCGTGCAAAAGCTTGGCCATGGTCTCGAGCGCGCCGCGATAGTCTTCGGCTTGCTCTTCTTTGAGATCGGCGAGACGCTTGAGCAGCGGTCTTCGCTCGTCGGGATCTTGGCTCGACTCCAGCCGCGCCTCGATCGTCGCCATCAGCTCCGGGAAGTTCGCTCGTTTCTGGTAGACGGGCTCGAGCATCTCCGCGGCGCGCGCCCGATGCTGCGTCTCTTTCCCGTGTCGGAGAAGCGTCTCCAGTTCGGTAATGGCCCCGGCGTGTTGGCTGTCGCCCGCCAGCGCCGCCTCGAGCTGGTCGAACGTGCGGGCAGTGTCATCCATGTGCTGACGGGCGATGACGGCGATCTTGACGTGAAGGTCGGGCTTGTTGCCGGCGTTGGCGTCGAGCTGTCTCTCGTAAAGAGTGACCAGCTCTTGCCAGCGGTTCTTGACCTTGTAGAGCGTTTCGAGCTCGGAAAGCGCCTGTGGTTCGAGGGAGATGTCGAGTATCGTCTCGTAGACGTCGATCGCGGCATCCTGATCGCCGAGCGCCTCTGCGCAAAGTTTCGCTTGCCGGAAGAGAAGCTGTTTTTTCTCGTCGTCGTTCTCGGCGGCGTCGACGCGGCGCTTCAACACTTCGAGCAAGGCATGAGCGTCGTCACCCTCTTCGTACAGCGATTCCAAGGCGGTGAGTGCCCGCCGGTCGTCGCCTCGAAGGTCGAGCGCCTTCTGGTAGTAATTGCGTGCGAGGTCACGATCGCCGAGCTTCGTGCGTGCGAGCTCGCCGATGCGAAGGCTGGTGCTGAGCTGGACGTCCTCGTTCAGGATGTTGGGCAGCACTTCTCGCTCGAGCTTCACCAGCTCGGCGTAGCGGTTGGTGGCCATGGCCAGGCGCTCGGCGCGCTCGAGCCACGCCGTGATTTCCGGCTCGCCGGCGGCTTCGCGCACGCCGCGCACCGCGTAGACGAACGCGCGCTCGGGATCGCTCCTCTGCGATTCGGCTACCGCCGTTGCTTGTTCGAGCAGGCGCAGGCGCTGGTCGGGCGTGTCGGCGGCCGCCGCTTCGATCTCCAAGACTCTCAGCAGCCGCTCGTGATCGCCGTCCGCTTCGTAGAGCGGGTGCAGCGTCTCGGCGGCTTGGCGCCGAGCGTCGGGCAATTCCAGCAGTTTCTCGATGCCTTCGCGGCTCGCCGCGTGGGAGGGATCGTACGTGAGCGCCTGGCGAAATGCTTCCAGTGCTCCTTCCCAGTCGTCCTGCTGAACCCGGCGCAGCTCGCCGAGGCGCGCGAGCACTTCGATGCGCGCAGCCGGCTCATCCGATAGACCGAGATCGATGTCGAGCGTTTCGGCAAGGTCGGAGTACCGCTCGGTGGCCTCGTACAACCTCTCCAGCGCCGTGAGCGTGCTGCGGTCGGGACCGAACTCGTCGAGAACTGCGCGGTACGCCTGGATCGCCTCCGTTTTATCGTCGAGCTTGTCGGCCAGCGTCTCGGCGATCTTGGTCATGATCTTCCGACGCACTTCCGGAGAAGGCGCAGCTTGCTCGCGTGCTCGGAGCGTCGCCACCAGGTCTCGATAGGCGTCGGTCCGCTCGTAGAGCCGCTCGAGCGACACCAGGGCGCGTTCGTCGGCAGGATCGTCGTCCAGGCGCTGTCGCCAGGCCAGGATTGCCCGCGCGGGATCCTCGAGGACGGTCTCCGACAGCTCGCCGAGGCGGCCGAGCAGCTCGCGGCGCCTCTCTACATTTTCTTCCAGGCTGACTTCGACGATCAGCGTATCGGCGAGCGCCAAGTGGTTACCGGAGCCCGAATACAATCGCTCGAGAGCACGAGCCGGGGGCAGCGCCAGCTCAGGATCTTTGGGATCGATCGCGAGCACCGCCTTGTAGACCGACTCGGCTCGCGGAAGATCGCCGAGCATCGTTTCCGACAATTCGGCCACCTGCATCAGAATTTCCGATCGAAGGCGCGGCTCGCGAGCGGCTTTTGCCGCCTCCGACAGCACGCCCGCTACGCGTTCGTAGGCGTGCAGGCGCCTGCCGATCTCGGTCATACGTTCGCGCGCCGCGACGTCGGTCGGATCGAGTGGTACCAAGCGCGAAAGGGCGTTCATGGCCCCGGCGTCGTCTTGCAGTCTCTCGTCTCGCAGCGCGGCGATTCGTCGCAGAAGCGTGCGGCGCAGATCTTCGTCCTCGGCTCCCTCCAGCCGAATTTCCAGGACGCGGACCAGATCGCGCACTTCGTCGCGCACGTCGTAGACGGCCTCCAGCACCTCGGCCGCGCGCGTTCGCAGGCTCCCGATGTCGAGGAGGCGCTCCACGAGCTGGCGAGCTTCGGCATTCCCGACGTCGAGCCTCAGCACCTCTTCGAGGTGATTGAGGGCACGCGGCGGGTCGTGCAGTTGATCGAGATCGATCTGACCGAGGCGCACCTTGAGTGCGACCGTCTCGGCTTGCGTGGCGTTTTCCAGCCGATTCTCCAGAAGCGCGGCGAGCTTGCCGTAGCGCCCCTCGCGCGCGTAGAGCATCTCCAGCGCGCGTGTGGCGTGCTCGTGGTTCGACTCGAGGTCGAGGATCGCCTCATAGTACCCGATGGCCTTATTGGGCTCGTTGGTGATCTCCTCGCAGACGAGAGCCACCTCATTCAGCAGATCGGCGCGTCGCTTGGGATCCGTCGTGCCGCGGACCGCCTGCCCATAGAGTGTCTCGAGCTCGCCCCATTTTTCGGCGCTGGTGAGAATCTGTTTGAGGCGTGAGAAGGCTCGTTCGTCGTCGGGACGGCGCTCGAGGATGCGTTCGAGGTATGGCAACGCCGCTTCGGGATCGCCGAGCTTCTCGTCGTGGAGGATCGCGGCACGCTCGCAAAGCTCGATGGTGATCGACGGCGGCAGATTGGAGCTCGTGCGCAGGGCGGTGCGGTACACATCGGCCAGGTCGGTCGGCCGTGCGGACCGCGCGGCCAACACGTTGGCGCGATCCCAGAGGGGCAGCTCTTCGGGAAACTCGGAAAGGGCGCGCAGTACGGCATCGAAGGCGCGGCCCGCTGCATTGAGTTGGTGCTCTTCCAGCTCGGCCAGCGTGGTGAAGAGCTTCAGACGCCGTCGGGCGTCGGTCGTGGTTTCGAGCACGACATTCAGCGCCTGCGCCTGTCTTCGCGCGTCTTTCAGCTCGCCGTACTCGGCCTCGAGAAGCTCGGCCGATTTGGCGCGCGTCTCGGGCATGCCCATGAGCCGGTCGAGCATTTCGATCGTCCGCGGGAAGTGGGGCAGCACCTTCAGTGCTCGCGCGGCGGCCTTCAACGCTTGGGGCGGGCGCGAAAGGTGGTCGAGGTAGATGTCGGCCAGGTCGAGCTCGCGCTCGGCGCGCACCTGACCTTCGGTCCGGTCGAGGTGCGCTTCGATGACCTCGGCCGCCTCCTTGGCATTGCCGGCCGCGAGAAGAAGCCGAGGTAGCGTGCGCGCCGCCAGCTCGTTGCCGGGGTCCGCTTCGAGGACCCGTTTGTACAACTCGGTTGCGCGCGCGGGCTCGTTGAAGACGTCTTGCTCGAGGCTCGCCCACTCGGTCAGGATTGCCGCGCGCTGATCTTCGGGGCCTTGCGTCGCGCGCAGCTCGAACAGCCATCGCAGCTCGTCGCGGCGATCGTCGATACGAAGGAGCTTGTCGAGCGCGGTGACCGCTGCTTCGTCGCCGGGATCCTCTTCGACCAGCGTTCGATACTCGGCGACGGCGTCGTCGAGGCGCCCGAGCTCGGTAGCGTGCAGGCGCGCCAGCTTGGCTCTCAAGCTGCGTCGATCCTTGGTGGAAACACCCTTCTTCTTCTTGAGTCGGGTGGTGACCGCGTCGATGTAGAGGTCCCAGGACTTGGCCGCTCGCGAAGTCTGCTCGAGCTCGTCGAGCCGCTCTTCGGTGGGGGAAAGATCGTAAGCTTTGTGGGCCCACGTCACTGCCGCCGCGCGGTCGCCGAGTTTCTGCCCCGTTACTTCGACCAGCCGATGCAGAAGGTGAAGCTTCTGTTCGTCTTCCTGCGCCGAGGTGAGGAGGATCTCGTAAAGAGGGGGCAGGCGCGACCATTTTTCTTCGGCCTCGTAGATCTCGATGAGCGCCGCCGCGGCGGCGGAGTCGTCGGGACGCACCGACAAGATGCGCTCGTAGGCGCGGAAAGCGCGGGTCTGCTCTCCGATTTTTTCGGTGAGCACCCGCGCCGTGCGGAACGAAAGGTTGATTTTCGTCTGCGTGTCGGATGCCCGATCGGCCGCGGTGGAGAACACCTCGGCGAGCCCTTCCCAATCGTTTTGGGACGAGTAGAGATCTTCGAGCCCGTCGTAGTCGTTGTTGGCGAGATACGAGTCGCGCAGGACGCGCAGAGCCTTTGGATGCCCCGGTTGAATCTCGAGCACCCGGCGCCAGGTCTTGGTCGCGCCGACGTGATCGCCGAGCCGATCGGCGTAGACGCTGCCGAGTTTTTGCAGGACGGCTAGGCGCGCCGCGTCGCCGTCAGCCAGCGCGAGCCGACGTTCGAGAGACCACGCTACGGTCGCGAAGTCTTTGTCCCTCTCGGCCTGGCGCTCGAGCAAGTCGAGCACCTCGACGCGCGTCGCGTCTTCATCGAGAATCGCTTTGTAGATGCGGATCGCGTCGGCGCCGCGGTCGAGTCGCTCGGCGGCGAGTTTGGCCATCTCGCTGAGAAGGGAGACGCGTCCCTCGCCCTCCGCCTCGTCGGCTTGCTTTTCGAAGAGATTGTAAAGAGGGGCCCACGCGCGCCGCTTGGTGTAGAGCTCGCGCAGCTTGGTGATCGCTTCGTCGTCCCCGGGAGCGGCGGAAAGGAGGGCCTCGTAGGCCTCGGTCGCGTTCTGGACGTTGCTGAACTGATCGAGCCAACGGCGCGCGACCGATCGTTGGAGTTCCGTTTTTTCGCTCCCGCGTGGCAAGAGGGCGGCGAGCGCCGCCTGGTGCTGCAAAAGATCGCGCCAGCGCCCGAGCGCTTCGTAGACCCGGACGAGCTCGCGCAAGGAATCGACGTCTTCGTTGTCGAGCTGCACGATCTGGCTGAGCACGGTGACCAGCGCGGTGTCGCTCTTGATACGGTCCCGATACACCGAGGCGATCTCGCGCAGGACGCGAAGGCGTCCAGCCTTGTCGGTCGCCGGCGTGCGCTCGAGATCTTGCCGCAGCAGCTCGATCAAAGCATTCCAGCCCTCGGTTTGGGTGTAGAGGCGCTTGAGCGCCTGGCGAGCTTCTTGGTTGCTCGGATCGTGGCGGAGGATCGTCTTGTACTGGTCGATCGCCTTTTGCGCATTGGCACCCGCTTCGGCGAGCTTGGCAATCTCGGTGGCGAGGGCCGTTTTTTCCGGGCCATCGGAGAGCGACCGCTGCGCGTCCGTCAAGATGGTGAGAAGGCGCGAACGATCGTTGGCCGCGCCGCAGAACTCGCGAAAGAACGCCAGCATGCCCGGATGCGCCGGCTCGAAGCGCCGGAGCCGGTCGAAATAGGGCTCGGCGAGCTCCGGCTTCTTGCGCATCTTCCAATTGACCATCGCGATCTGGAAGACGATCCCCGCTTCTTCCCCCTGCCTGGCCCCGCCGCCGCGCAGCTGATCCTCGTACAGCGCGACCAGATGCTCCCATTGCTCGGTCTTCGAGAAATGTTCGGAGAGAAAGCTCATCGCTTCGGAGTTGCCCGGCCAGAGGTCGAGCACCCGTTCATAGGCGACAACGGCCCGGCCTTCGTCTTCGAGCTTGCGATACAGAACGCGGCCGAGGCGGTTCAAGCTGACGGCGCGCTCTTCCTTGCTGGTCGCTTCGGCGCCGCGGGTCTCGAGCACTCGTGCGACCTTCTGCCAATTCTCTTGATCGCGATAGATCCGCTCGAGCAGGTTGCCGATGCGCTGGTTCTTGGGATCCAGCTTGAGCCCCTCTTCGAGCCGCGCCGCGATCTCGGCGATCGCCTTCTTGTTGCGATCGCCGTATCGATAGGCAACCTCGGCGGCGCTCATGAGGAGCGACGCCTTGAACGTGGCATCCGTCGCTTGCTCGGCCTCCTCCAGATAACGCGCGACGAGCTCCTTCCACTTTTTGCGCTTGCTCTCGCCGCGCTCGAGGGCCTCCTCTGCCGTAGCATCGGCGGGGCGCAGCTCGAGCAGCCGGCGGTAGGCGGCGGTCGCGCGCTTGTCGTCGAAGAGCTCGTCCTCGAACACGCGCGCGAGCTCGAACTGCATCGCGAACTCGACTGGCGTACCCGCGTTCAAGCTCGCTTCGAGCTCGAGGAGCTTGGCGACCGCTTCCCACTCGCGGCGCGTTTCGTGCCCGCGTCGCGCGGACTCGAGCAGCGCGCGCAGGTCGGCCTGCGCCATGCCCGCAGCGGGCGATGTCACGGCTTCGAACAGGTCGTTCCACGAAGCTTCGTTGTCCGGATCGTCCTGAAGCTGGCCAAGTGCCGCTCGGATCTTCTGCGCGCTCATCGTCTCCCCGAGGAAGCTGGTCGTCGGAAGGTAGGGTCAATCAACGGGAGATGGTCTCTTTCCTAAGCGAAAACGCGGATGAATCATGGGGCAAACCCCCCACGCGCCGTCGTCCGCCCATGCTACGCGGCAGCCCAGATCGATACAAGCTCCGCGTGCAACCCCGCGCCGCTGGCCTGACATTCGAATTCGTCCCGAAATCGTCGCTTCGCGAACGTTAGCACCTTCACGTCGCTCCTTCCTCGGCGCCGTTGCTCGCCAACGATGTTCGCTGCGGCGCCGAGCCGCTGCTCCGGCAAGCTCGGCCTTGCGTTCCTCGCCTCGAGCGAGCCTCTCATCGCCGAGCACGCCCCAAATGTGCAGGTATGACGGCCGCCGGGGCGTATCGGTATCGCCGTGTACTCGGGTCAGCACCACGGGAGCGACGCGCAAAGGCGTGTGACATGCGCGTAGACAGGAGAGGTCGCTCGGTAAGCGGGCGCGACCGTCGAGTTCGCCCATACGACTTCGCCCCGGCTCCAGCCCGCATGTTTCCCGCGCTCGGTCCCTGGTTACGAGTAGGACGCGAGAGCGCCCCGCCTCGTCGCTCGGGACGCTCGCACCGGGATCCGATCGTGTCGCTTTGTTTCGCTGCTCACGCCGGGAGAGGGACGCGACATCTCCCGCTGCCGGAAAAACCGTCGAACGCGCTGAGACCTGGGCTATGCTGTCGGCGAGCGTGCGCGGACGGAGCTACTATCTCGAAGGGTTGCTGGATCTGGCACGTCTGAGCGATCGAGCGGCGCGCCGATCGTCGTGGAGGCAGAGCATCGTCTCGCTCGGTCAGGCGACGAGCCAGCACGGCCCCGCTCCCCTCGAGGGGCTCGACCCCGCCGCGCTGGTGCCCACCGTTCGGGTCGCGCTGACCGATGGCCTTATCGACGACCTGAACTGGCTTTCGGCGGAAGCTGCCGCCGTAGCCCTGTACGAGATCGCGTCGGCCCTGCCACCGGGCGTGGAAAAGAGGGAAGTGGGCCGGCGCGTCGCAGCGTACACGTACGAAGGCGAGGCCGACACGTTCGCCGCCGTCGCGACCCGCATGGCGCTGGGGTCGGGCAAGGGTCTCGCCGGGCCTCCGATGCGCGCGCGCGTGGCGCTCGCCCTCGAGCTCCCGTCAGGGCCGAGCACCCGCATCGACGCAATGGCGTTGGCGCTCGCCTCTCGACGCGATCTGATGAAGGACTGGATCGATCGTCCTTCGCGAGGGTCGCTTGCCGCCCGCCGTCTCGCCGGTCGGCTCATCGAGCGCGCGGCAGGTGAGGCGGCACGTCTCGCCGCGCAGGGCGATGACCACGCAACTCGCGTGTTCCGCGGCGCCTCGTTGGCCAAGGCTTACCAGGAGCTGCTCTGGGACCGAGAGCCTTTGGTATGGAAGCACGCCGCCATCGCTCGAGGCTTGCTTTCCGGCGCGATGCCCGAGCTGGCCGTCGAGATCGAAAATCATTTGAGCCCCGAGTTGTCGCCGACCCAGTGGCGCCGGGCTGCCACTTCGCTCGGTGCATCGGTGGCCGCCGATCCGATGCGCGCCTCGCGCCGGATGCTGGAGCTCTTCGCGAGCAAGATCCTGCAGCGCGATTACGGCGTTGCAGGGTGCATGGTTTGGGGGCTCGCCCATGGCGCTCGGCTCGAGCCCGAAGCGGCGGAGGACCTCCTCTCGGCTATCATCGTCCGCGAGGGCAGCTCGCTCGCCGAGGCCTTCGAGGAAGGAGCTCGGGACGAGCCGGGTTGGCTCAAGACGCGCGCCTGCAGGCTTGTGCGCCGCGACCTCGTTCTTCACCTGCTCTTGTGTGGCGGGCGGGCCGACGATGGCTGGGCTTCGCTCGCCGTGGAAATTGGCCACGACCTCGATCCTTCGCTGCAATCCGAGCGCGTCGTGCGTCACGCGGTCAATGAGGCCCTTCTTGCTTTTGGCTCGCAGGGAGCTCGAAAGGCGAACGAGCTCGCGCAAGACGCGCTCGCTATCGCGCGCGAGCGGTTGGCCCTGCTCGAATCTTCACCGGCGAGCTCGTCGAGCCATTCACGGCGGGAGATCTTCGCCACGCTGCGCGATCTGGACATCTCGCTGCTCGAGTCGGCCATCCTGCCGAACCTGCTGGCGCTCGAGCGCCGCACCGCCGACCAGGGCCTCTCGGTTCCTGCCGTGGAGGAGCTGCACGACCGGCTCTGTCGGCTGCTCATCGGTTGGGAAGCTTCTCCGCTGAGCGATGGGGCGAGACCGGCGCACGCGACCGTGCCCCTGCGGCGCCTGCGCGCGCTGATCCATCTGCTTGACGTCGATGCCGAGCAGGCCAATGAATCGAGCGGGCGAGCAACGACCGTGCGCGAGCGGTGGCTCGGTGCGACGCACACCGTGCTTCGGCGTCTGGCCGGCGATCCCCCCTCGGTTTTTCGACGGTCGCTCGCGGCGGCGCTGGCTCGCGCCCTCGAGGGATTGGTCCGCGCCGAGGTCTGCGACGCGGTCGACGTGCTCCTCTTCGTCGCGCAGCGCCTCACCGAGACCGAGCACTTCACGATCCTCGCAGAAGCGTCCAAGCATCCCGACCTGGTCGCCCTGCTCCGTCACTACGAAACGTTCCTGCGCTCGGAAGCCGAGGTGGCCAAAGAACGTGAGACGCCCGCTCCCCGCTCGGGCGAGGAGCCGCCCATCTCGATGATGCCCCCGTCGAGTGCCGGGGGCGAAGTGAAAGACGCGCTCTACCGCAGGATCGAGAGCTTGGCGCGGCTGGCGCGCGATCTATCGGGCGAGAACTCCAGCCGCGAGGAGGCGCTGCGGGCGGTGCTGGTTCGCCTCGCGCGCGTGCTGCAGGCGATGTGGCGCGCCTCGTCGCTGGCCGAGCTGTCGTCGTCGAGCGCGGCCGTCGATTCGCCGCTCACGTCCCTCGAAGAAGTGCTCACCGCACTCGCGCAGCTGGTGACGGCGGCACGGCTTCGCCTCGCGGAGCACGAAGCCGCAGACACGCGAGCCCCGCTGCCGCCGCGACTCGATCTCGCCGGCGTCACACGCGCGGTCGATCGCGCGCTCACCGGCGAGGCGAGCGATATCGTGCGTCCTCTCGCGGAGGCCGTGGAGGGCGTTCGGGCAGCGCTGCCTCGGCCCGTGGCCGATCTGATCGCCGCCGTCTTGCAGCGGGTGTCCGTTCTTCCGCGTGCGAGCCAAAAGGCCCCGCGCGCTGCGCCGCAGGAAAACCTATTGCCCCCCTGGATGCCGACCCGCCGCACGCTCGGCGGTTTTTACGTGCTCCGGTCGCTCGGCAAAGGAGGCGGCGGCTCGGTGTTCGTCGCCAAGCGCCTCGAGGAACGACAAGATCCTCAGGCGGAATTGTTCGCGTTGAAGGTTCCCGAATACGACGCCCAGGCGGCACGTCACATGTCGGAGGCCGCCTTCTTGCAGATGTTCCAGAGCGAAGCGACGGCTCTGCTCAGTCTGCCCACGCATCCCAATCTGGCTCGCTTCGTGACCTTCGATCTCGGGGCGCGCCCGAAGCCGATCTTGGTGATGGAGCTCATCGACGGCGTCACTCTGGAGATGCTGATTTCACGTCGCCAGCTGACGGCCGAACGCGCGCTGCGATTGCTCGACGGTGTGCTTTTGGGACTCGAGGCGATGCACCAAGTCGGCGTCGCACATCTCGACGTCAAGCCGACCAACGTCGTGCTGCGCAAGGACACCGAGCCGGTGCTCGTGGATTTCGGTCTCGCCGGGCGCCACATTCGCCCGGGTTGTGGCAGCGGCCCCTACGGCGCTCCCGAAGTCTGGGGCTACGTCGCCGAGGACGGGCCGGCGGCGGCGACGTGCGCCGACGTCTACGCCGCGGCTTGCCTCACCTACGAGACGTTCACGACTCAGCCGCTGTTCGACCAAGAAACCGAAACGGCCCTGGTGACCGCCCACATGTCCCACGACGGCTGGCCGACCCCGCTTCGAAGCTGGTATCGCCAAAAGGAGGTTTCTGCCGTGGCCCAGCTCGTGGGGCAAGGCCTGCGCCGCGGCCCCAAGGAGCGCATCGACATCGCGACTTTCCGCAAACGTCTCAACGCTCTCGCCCCCTCGCTCTCGACCCTGCCTTGGCCGCTGCTGCCTTGACGCCGCAAAGCAGCGGGCGCTTAAGCTCGCGACCATGAACGTGACGGACATCAAGGTCATCGGAGTCATCGGCGCGGGTCAGATGGGCAGCGGCATCGCCCAGGTGAGCGCATCGTTCGGTTACCGCACGCTCCTCACCGACGTCGACGTGGAGATCGCCAGGCGCGGCAAAGCCAAGATCGGCGCCATCTTGGAAAAACAGGTGGCCAAGGGCAAACTCTCCGAAGCGGCGCGCGAAAAGGCACTGGCCCGCATCGAACCGAAAGAGACCGCGGCGCTGGCCGAAGCGGACTTCGTCATCGAGGCGGCGACCGAAAACGTCGGCTTGAAGCTGCGCATTTTGCGGGAGGTCGAAGGTCGCCTCAAAAAAGAAGCGATCTTGGCGTCGAACACGTCATCGATCTCGATCACCCAGCTGGCCGGCGCCGTGTCCCGCGCGAGCCAGGTGATCGGGATGCACTTCATGAACCCGGTGCCGGTCATGAAGCTCGTCGAGATCATTCGCGCCATTCAGACCTCCCCGGAGACCTACGAGGCGACGCGCGCGTTGGCCACGACGCTCGGCAAGACGGTGATCACCGCGAAGGATCAACCCGCCTTCGTCGTCAATCGGATGCTGGTGCCCTTTCTCGTCGAAGCGTGCTTCGCTTTGCAAGAAGGGCTGGCGACCGCGGAAGACATCGATCAAGGTGCGCGCCTCGGGCTCAATCATCCGATGGGCCCGCTCGAGCTGGCCGACTTCGTCGGTCTCGACACGCTGCTGGCCATTGCCGAGATTTTGCACCGCGATTTCGGAGACGACAAGTACCGACCGCCCGTGCTCCTGCGAAACATGGTCGCCGCGGGTTGGTACGGCAAGAAGGCGGGCCACGGTTTTTACGTCTACGACGACAACGGGCAAAAACTCAAGCCGGGCTGAGCTTCCATCCCAACGAGGAAACACAATGTCACATTTGCAGACCGAGCAGCACGGCACCATCGTCACCTTGACCTTGAATCGGCCGGACAAGCTGAACGCGCTGAACGCCAGCTTGATGGGCGAGCTCACCGAGGCGTTTCGAGCGGTCGACCCCCGGAAGGCTCGGGTCGTCATCGTCACCGGAGCAGGGAAGGCGTTTTCGGCGGGGGCCGACATCGCGGAGATGAGTGGGCTGTCGACGATCGAAGCGAAAGCCCTTTCGGATGCCGGTCACGTGCTCGGTTCGCTCATCGAATCGTTCGCGTGCCCAGTGATCGCCGCCGTCAACGGCGTTGCGCTCGGCGGAGGATGCGAGCTCGCGCTGGCTTGCGATTTCATTTATGCGAGCGAGACGGCCAAGTTCGGCCAGCCGGAGGTGAACCTCGGCGTCATACCGGGATTCGGCGGCACGCAGCGACTCGCTCGTCGCGTCGGGATCGCCATGGCCCGGGAGCTGATCTACACGGGAGAGATCATCGCGGCCGAACGCGCGCTCGCGATAGGGCTCGTGAACGCCGTCGTTGCTCCGGGCGAGCTCCTGACGCGGGTCGGCGGGGTGGCCGACCAGATTGCCGCGAAAGGCCCGCTCGCCATTGCTCAAGCGAAACGAGCGATGCTCTGCGGCGTGGCGGGTGATATGACGGCGGCGAACGAGCTGGAAGCGCAGGCGTTCGCGGTGCTCTTCGGGAGCGAAGATCAAAAGGAAGGAATGAAGGCCTTTGTCGAGAAGAGGAAACCCGCCTTCGAGGGACGCTGACCGGTGGTTCGCGGCTCGGCGGCGGGCGTTGGCTTGGTTCGGTAGTCTTTTGGCACTCGCGGGGTGCTCGCGTGGGTGCCGCCGAGACCGTCCCTACACGCCGTACGCCGTCGGAAGCGCGCCCGAGGCGTCGTCGTTGTTCTTGCCGGTCACCGATGCGTCGGTCTCGGCGACAGGGCTCGGGGGCGACGCTGGAGCGTTCGTTCATGTCGTCGGGCAGCGACCCGAGCCCCCTGGTGCGGTCTTTCGGATGGAGGGGGCAACCGAGGTGACGCCTCCGGCCGGAGAGACGTTCGTGTTGGTGTTCGCGTCCGATCTCGATGGTGATGGTCATCGCGACGCCGTCGCATGGGTCTCCTCCAACGATCCGTTGGCGGGCCGACTCCTCTTCTACAAAGGAGGGCCGAACGGGACGGCACCGGCACCACCGAGGCAGCTGGCGCTGCTTCCCACCGGTGTCCTCGGTGCTCCTGGTTGCGCGGCCGAACCGGCGCTCGATCAGATCGGGCCGCACACCGCGGCGGTCAGCCTTCACGCGGGGTGCGCACCCGCGCCGCCCCTGGGCAAAAAGGTGCGCTGGGTGGCGGTTGCCACGCCTCTCGGAGAGCCATCGGTTCGCGCCGAGCTGCTCCTGTCCGATCCGCCGCCCGGCGAGCGGCTCGGGCTGGAGCTCGATGGTTCGGATCTCGACGGCGATCAACGCGACGATCTTTTGACGCGTGTCACCATCGAAGGTGCGCCGCTTCCGTTCGAGGCCGGCCTGCGCGCGAGCGCCGATCTCCGTTGGCTCGACCGCCCGACCGGGCTTTCGCGCGATGCCGACGAGCCGGAGGCATCACTGCGCCGTGCCGCTTCGGTCGAGCTCGCGCGTTCCGCGAAGAAAGGGGAAGCCGCATCGGTGCCGGCGGCCGTTCGCCAGCTGCAACGCCTTCATTCCTGGATCTGTTCGGAAGGGGGTGCTCCGCTCTTGACCCTGTCGAGCGGGGGAATCCGCTGCGGGGCGAGCCGAGGTCTGGAAGACGCGGGGGCGGCGACGGTTCGCGCAGCGCTCACGCTGGGCGACTTGACGCGCGCGGCCGCCGCGTACGCCCGCATCGACTGGCGCCCGGTCACGACCACCAAGTCCCGCCGCGGCGAGCTCGAGAAGGCGATCGTCAAGGCGGCTCCGACGCGCGCGCCGGCTCTGACGCGCGTCTTTGCGACGGTCCCGGACCCCGAAGCGAATATGCCGGGCTGGGGTCCACTGACCTTCACGCCCGGAGGCGACTTACTCGTGCGCACGCGCGAAGGGCTGTCGATCGTCAACGTGCAGACCGGAACCGAGGGACCGGCGCAAGGAATTCCGAGCTGGCCGAGCGCAGTGACCAATCTCGACGGCACCGCGCGCTGGCTCGCCCTCTACGATCCGTGCGACGGGGTTTCGCTTCGCGTCCGGATTGGTCCGATGAACGAGGCTCCCTCGGTCGCGCCGGGCGGTGCAGTCCCCGCGGGCGTGCGCGATCTGTCGGTTCCGGTAGCGCCTCCGGTGCCTGGGCGCTGCGTGCCCGGCGCGGCCGCGGTGCGCTTCGATGCGGTACCCGTCGCGTGGGGGCCGGCAGGGCTGGAAGCCTGGATGGCGGGAGAACCGGTGCTGGTTTCCGCGGACCTCACGCAGGCCAAGCCCCTCACCGAGGTGGGTTCCATCGGCCAACCGGTCCACGCCGGCTCGCCGCGTTCACCCGACGGGCGCTCGATCGCCCTCGGAACCAAGCTCGGCGTTTTGGTGCGGGCCGCGAAGTCCTGGCAGCTCTGGCGTCCCGCCGATCTCGAAGGCGCCTACGCGTATGCCGACCTGCGTGCTTGCACGGTTTCCAACGAGGCACGCGCCGTTGCCTGTGTGCGCGATGGCCGGCTGGTCGGAATGCTCGCCCCCGCCCAGTGAGGGTTAGCGCCGATTCACCCTCTCGAGATACGTCCCCGTGCGCGTATCAACCTTGATCCACTCGCCCTCGCTGACGAAGAGAGGCACGTTGATGGTGGCGCCGGTCGAGAGTGTGGCTGGTTTGGTGCCACCGCTGGCGGTGTCGCCCTTGAGCCCCGGCTCGCTTTGGGCGACCTGAATGACGACGTGCGCAGGCAGCTCGACGCCGATGGGGTTGCCGTTGAAGAGCATCACCTCCACCTCGAGCCCGTCGATGAGAAAAGCCTTGGCATCGCCGATGTGCTCGGCGGCGACGTGGATCTGATCGCCCGTGTCTTGATTCATGAAGACGTACGTATCGCCCTCCGGATAGATGTACTGCATCTTGCGTTGATCGATATCGGCGACCTCCACGGATTCACCCGACTTGTAGGTCCGCTCGATCACGTTGCCTGTAATGAGGTTCTTGAGGCGGCAGCGGGTGAAGGCCTGCCCCTTTCCCGGTTTCACGAACTGCGCTTCGAGGCAGACGTAGGGCGTCCCATCCAAGAGCAATTTCAGGTTTTTTCGGAGGTCCTGGGTCGATGCCATGGTGCGCTGGTAGCACGCCCGAGCTCCCTTTCGCAACGCCGCTGGTTGCCCTGCGCTACCTCCGGCGCCGTTCCTGTCCGCAAATCCCCGAGCCACCTTGCCCTTTTCGGGCGATGTGGGGTACTTCCGGCGGGCGATGATCGACGAATTCGATGAGGAGCTCCGCGAGCTCAAGCGTGAAATCATCGAAACCCGCGGCCTCATCATCAAAACCAACAACCTGACCAACGCGCTCTCAGCCGATCTCAAGAGCATCGCTAAGCGGCAGCAGGGTTACGAGCGGCGGCTGGTGTGGAACAGCGCGACGGCGTACGTCGTGTTCGTTCTGGTCGTGTTCGTCGCGCTGAAGCTGGCCTGGGACGCGCGCGTCGACGCCGTGCGCGCGGAGACCGAGCAGACGCGCCAGGCCGTGGATCGTCTTTCTCGTGAGCTCAAAGAATCGCAAAAGCGCGACGAAGAACGAGCCAAAGCCGAGGCGCGGGCGGCGACGTTCTACGAGCTCATTCGGCAGGGCAAGCGGGCTGACGTCGTGGAGCAATTCGAGACACTCAACAAAGAGCCGCTGACCAAAACCGAGCTCGCCGTGTTCAGCGACGCCGTCGAGCGGGCGCGCGGCGAGCTCTCGATCGCTGCCTACCACCAGGGCCTCGACCACGCGCGAGTGGGGCGTTGGCACGAAGCGGCGCAATCGCTGGAGGAAGCGTTACGCTATAAGGACGACGCTTCTCACAGTCCGCTCGCTCGGTACAGTCTTGCCGATGCCTACCGTCATCTCGCGCGGCAGCGCGACGCGATTCCCATTCTCATTCAGCTCTCGGAAGCCTCCCCCGACAAAGAGGTGATGGACGACGCGACGTTCTTACTCGCGCAATGCCTCATCGACATTCAGGCCTGGAACGACGCCAAAAACACGCTGCGCTCTTTCGGTCGCAGGTTTTCCGACTCACCGTATTTCAATCAGGCGCGCATGCAGCTCGCGGAGATCAGCCTCCATCATTGAGGTTCAGGGCCGTCGAGGCGGGGAGCATTCTCGACAAGCACCGTGCGGAAGGGCTGAAAGGGGTCGCCCACGGCTTTTCCAGCGCCGGCGCCGAGCATCACGAAGGAGTAATTGTGCCCGTCGAGCAGAGACGATTCCTGTAGCTGGCTCTGCAGGAGAACGGCCGAGAGACTGCGTTCGATCGAGGGGAATGCGTTCGAGTTGGCCGCGTGGATGCGAACGCGGGCCGTCCCCAAGCTGGGGCCGAAAATGGATCGTTCGACGAGGCCTGGCTGGTTGCGCGGGTCGATCTGGCCGAGATTCAGATCATCGGCGAAGAACAGCGTCAGATTGGTCGCGCCGTTGTCGAGCGCGAGCGAGGCGGCCGGCGTCGCGGCGCTCGCGTGCACGACTTGAAAGCCGAGCTGGTACGAAAAGTTGGTACGCGAAAGGCGCACCAGCAAAAGGCCCGCCTGCGCCGAAGCGGCCCGCCCGCACACGTCGGCGCGATCGGGCCCCGCATCGAGTGTTGCGTCCACCGTTGCATCGGCCGCGCCGGCGTCCGTCGTACCCGCGTCTACCTCCGGCCATTCGAGCGCGCACCCGGTCGCGACGGCGAGGTAGCTGCGCGCATCGGCGAGCGTGCCGGCGGGAAGGAGAGGGAGCGAAACGGCAACGGGCCCCGCCGCCCCAACATCGGCGTCCTCACCGTTTTGGCGCCTTGCCAAGATGGTTCGGCAGGTGAAGTCGGCCGGTGCTTCGGACGCTCCGAGTACGAGGTACGGATGCACGTCCATCGTCGCGAAATCGACGCCGGTCAACGCGGGCAAAACCATTTTCGCGCCGAACGGGAGCCCGGGAGCTTTGGGCATCGGCGCGAGGTCCGGAGCCTCCTCGCCTCCGTCCGTCACGCGGGCAAAGCAGAAACGGACCGCGTCCTGGTCCACGACTCCGTTGAGAAGCGTGAGCATCCAGGGGCCAGGTGGTTCGGGATCGCGGCCGTCGGAGGCGGTGAAAGCGTCGCGGCTCGGGTGATCGCCATCGGGCCCCCCGGAGCTGTCCAGGCCGCCGTCGACGCCGGCGTTCGGCTTTTGCGCCAGGAGGTCGTGGTCCGTCGAGCAGCTGATGACCGCGAGCGAAAGACAGGTCAGAGAAGCGACGACGTTCCCATCCATCATGAGGGGCCCGACGTGCTGTCTAGCACGCCAGCGCTACGCTGCGTTGGTGCGCAGGCGTTTCCGTTTGAGCATCTCGACCAGGGTCGTTCGATTGAGGCCGAGAAGCCGGGCCGCTTGATTTTTGTTCCAGCCGGTGCGCTCGAGCGCTTGCCGAATCAGCTCATTTTCGAAAGCCTCCACCGCCGCGCGAAGCTCCAGCCCCCCGTCGGGGAGCTCGGGGGAGAGCGCTCGGTTGCCAGCGGGGCCGCGCTGGCGGCTGGGCAAATCGTTCGGCTCGATCTCGCGGGAACGAGACAGGATCGCCGCGCGCTCAATCGTATTTTCGAGCTCGCGCACGTTGCCGGGCCAGGTCCATTCGACGAGAAGTTGCAGGGCGGCGTGCGTAAGCGTCACCTGTGGCCGGCCGACGCGATCGCCGGCCGTCTTCAGGAAATGCTCGGCGAGCACGGGAATGTCTTCGCGCCGATCGCGTAACGCGGGCACGTGCAAGTGGATGACGTTGAGCCGATAGTAGAGATCTTCGCGGAATGTGCCAGACGCGACCGCTGCCTCGAGGTCGGCCGCGGTGGCCGCCACGATTCTGACGTCGGCGCGCAGCTTGCGCGTGTCGCCGACGGGCGAGTATTCGTGCAGCTGAAGAACGCGAAGCAGCTTGACCTGCAGGGCCAGGGACAGCTCCGCGATCTCGTCGAGAAAGACGGTGCCGCCATTCGCTTGCGCGAGCTTGCCCAGCTTGGTGGTGCGGGCTCCGGTGAAGGCGCCTTTCACGTGCCCCAATAGCTCACTCTCGAGCGCCGCTTCCGGGTGCGCGCCGCAGTGGACGGCGATGAAGGGTCGTGAAGCGCGGTGGCTCGCCGCGTGAAGCCCGCGCGCGACCAATTCTTTGCCTGTGCCGCTTTCGCCGGTGACGAGGACGCTGCAGCTCGTGTCGGCCACCCGATCGACGACGTGATACACGTTGAGCAGCTGTCGCGCGTTTCCGACGACGCGGGCCATGCTGCGAGGTCGAGGCAGGGGATCGACCGCCAAGGCAGAGGTTGGCGGATCCTTTGCTGGTGGCAGCCTGCGGCCCACTTCGACGATTCCAGACGGCGTCTCACTCGGGGGGAATTGGCTCAGCATCGCTTCCTCTGTGCGCCCAGCAACATCGACAACCCAGCAAGCCGCGCGCCAGCGTCAGGTTCTTGCCACATGGCGCGGCAAATCTTCGAGAGTGCCGTCAAGCGTCGAGCCGTGAGCTGGGTCATTCATTACCCAGGATGCGCCCACGCCGGGCGGAGGGATTCGGCGTCGACACCGCTTCGGTCTAGGCGAAGCGCGTATGACGTTCGTCCTGGGTCGAAAGGCACCCGATAAGGTCAGCCGTGACCCGCCTCGCCGCGCAGGGGCGCGTCAGCCGGGTGTGCTACGAACCGCCCCATGTCCAGAGGCCGCGTGATGACCGTCACGACCGGTGCGTCCGCCGCGGTTCGACAGGGTCATCCGTGGATCTGGCGAGAGGGTGTGGCCCGCGGCTTCGAGGGGGGTGCAGCGGGCACCGTGGTGGAGCTGCGCGATCCGAGCGGAGCGCCCATCGGGCAGGGGATCTGGGATCCGGCGTCGCCGATCGCTGTTCGGGTCTACGCACAGACCCTCGCGCCGCGACTGGACGCGCGCGCGATCGTCGCCGCCATCGAGCGCGCTCTTCTGCGACGTGGGCCGCTGATCGCCGACCGGGCGACCACCGCTTACCGCCTCTGCCACGGCGAGGGGGACCGAGTTCCGGGCGTCGTGATCGACCGCTACGACGAGGTTGCCATCCTGCGTCTCGATGGTGACGCCATCGCCGCCTGGCTCCCCGAGCTCGGTCCTTTGCTGTGGGCACTGCTCGAACGGATGGGGATTCGTTCGCTCGGCCACCGACTGGCGCGACGGGCCGAAGCGGTTCGACTCGAGCCACTCTTCGGTCAGGTTCCGCCGCGCACGCTGATCGTGAAGGAAAAGGGGGTTGCCATGGTCGTCGATCTCGCGGAGGGGCAGAAGACGGGCGCATTCCTGGATCAGCGCGACAATCGCCGGCGAGTTCGCGAGCTCGCCGGCGACCGCCGCGTGCTCAACCTGTTCAGTTATGCCGGTGGCTTTTCGACAGCGGCGGCGCTCGGCGGGGCGCGCCAGGTGACCTCGGTGGACCTGGCACAGGCGGCGCACGTCACCGCGCAGCGCTCGATGCGGGAAAATGGCATCCCTCCCGAACGGCATGCGTTCGTCACCAGCGACGTCTTTTCGTTTCTCGCCGAGGCGAAGCAGAAGGGACAAAAATGGGATCTGGTGATCAGTGATCCCCCGAGCTTCGCTCCCAGCGAGAAAGCTCGCCCGCGTGCCCTTTCAGCCTATCGCAAGCTCCATCGCGCCTGCGCGGAGGTGCTCGCACCGGACGGTATTTTCTGCGCGGGCTCTTGCTCGAGCCACGTGACGGCCGAGGACTTCGCGGCGACGCTCGACGATGCGGCCCTCGGCCGCGGCGATCTATCGCTGGTGGGGTTGCATGGTCCTCCTTGGGACCATCCGACCCTTCCGGGCTGGCCGGAGGGTCGGTACCTCAAGTTTGCGATTCTTGTCTAGAACGACATTAGCCCACGCGGCCGAGCGGCGGCTTCAGCGGAAGAGCGAGGCGAGTGTTGGAAGGGGGCTGCGGAGGCGTCGGCGTCGGCCCATTCTTGGCCGCGGATTCCCCGGACGTGTCGAGGACGTGAAGGGCCTGAAAGAGCTTCTCCATGCCGTACTCGAGCGCCGCCGGCTTCACGAACACCGTGGACACCTTGATGAGCTTGAGAGAGGTCGTCTTGCCGAGGTCGATCTCGCGCTCGAGGAAAGCCTCGAAGGAGCCATATCCCTTGGCTTCGTAGAGCTTGCGTTGCTGGATGTCCTTCAAGACGCCCCCGATATCGAAAAATCCCTTGTTGAGATTCTTGCGATACGAGCGAATCTGAAGGAGAGCATTGTGGAGCTCGCCGATCTTGGCCTTGAGTTCCTCGGCACCGGTGGGGACCCGAATCGTCGCCCGGGCGCTGCCGGGTGGGGGTGGCTCCGCCGCCCGGGCACGTGCCTCGGCAGCGTGCTTGGCGGCGTGCCTGGCCGCCCAGGGCGCCGCCCCGCGCAAGCCAAGCTTACGCTTGGGGAGGGCAGCCGCGGCGTCGCCGGCGGGCGGAGGGCTGCTTTTGCCTTCCTTGCCTGCGGGCTTTTCGCCCGATCGTCGCGCCGAAGGCGTCGGAATCTTGACTACCGGCGCAGCGCGGCCCTTGGCCACCGCGGGTTTGCTCTGCTTATTCGCCGTCTTCATCTTGCCCATCCCCTTGGAATCGTTGGTATTAGTAGACATCGCTCTCCGCTCCAGCGGTGCTGTGACGGCTGGCATGAGCCGCGAATCAACCCCTTACTCACCGATGGCTTTAACAAAAAGGGGCACATACGTCCAGCAACTTACACGATCACCGGCAATTCGTATCCGTGGCGGACCGGCCGGGCTCACCGAGCATTTTTCAGAAGCGTGACGGGTCGTTGCTGTTGGCGGGACCGGCGGCGACGATGCGCCCGGTCACGCCCTTCCGTGCTAGAGCGTCCCCGCATGGCGAACGAGTCAACGTCTACCCACCTTGGGGGGGATCTCCCCCGCCCGGGGGATGGCGCCGAGACGTCGCAAGAGCCGGTCATTCCGCCGAGCGAGCGGATCGCGGTCGTCGTCAACGGTAACGCGAAGCGCGTCAACGACGAGGTGATCGACACCCTCGACCAGATCCTCTCAGCGGGCGAGCTCTTCATCTCGCGCCGCGTCGAGGAGGGTCGCTACATTGCTCGGACACTCGTCGAACGCGGCTACGGAACCGTCCTATTGGGGGGGGGAGACGGGACCTTCACGGTGATGGTTTCGGACATCGTTCGCGAGGCGCGGCGCCAGGGCAAGGCTCCCCCGCGATTCGGCCTGTTGCGGCTCGGGACAGGCAATGCGCTCGCCTGGGTCATCGGGGCGAGCCAGGTCAAGCGGGGCGGTCTGAAGGTCGATATCGAGCGCCTGAGGGGTGACGCGGGCTCCCGGCCGGTGCGGCTCATCGAGGTCGAGGAGTACCTCGCGCCGTTCTGTGGGTTCGGCATCGATGCGCTCGTGCTTCGCGACTACAACCAGGTCAAGCAGGCCATCTCCCGAGGTCCCTTTCGCCGCCTCGCACCGGGTCCGCTCGCGTATTTCTTGTCGTCGACGACGAAGTCGCTTCCGGCCTTTCTCTTTCGGCCGGTTCCACACGTTCGGGTCGTCAACGAAGGGGCCGAAGCGTACCGGCTCGGCGAGAAGGGGAGCATCGTGGGCCGGCCGATCCGAAAGGGCGAG
>DASWDH010000346.1:0-12184 GCA_036395495.1 Polyangiaceae bacterium | reverse complement strand
CAGCACCACTCTGCAGGTTCCTCGCTGCCAGATCGATCATCGCAAGTAGCGCTGCGCCCACTCAAGACTGACCGAGCAGGCGCCACTTTGCTTGGGAAAGCGGACTGGCATTGCCTCGCGGCACCTCCGGCGCGGGGCGTGACGTCGCCGGCCTCGCCGGTCGTTACCTGGCCGAAACAGCTGCAATTGCCGATCGTGATCTGTGGTTGCCGAAGACTGTCAGAGTCCTGCTAGCTCGGCAAGCGGAGCACGAAACGGGCACCTCCGCCCTCGGCATCCTCGACCGTCAACGTGCCGCCGTGCCGCGCCGCGATCTGAGCGGAAATGGAAAGGCCAAGCCCGGTTCCTTGCCCGGCTGGCTTGGTCGTGAAGAAGGGGTCGAAAATTCGTGTGCGGAGCTCGCGCGGCACGCCGGGCCCGCTGTCCTCGATGACGATCTCGACGCCCGTGGCGATGACGCCCGTCCGGATGCGAATCGAGGCGGGAGTTCGGCCGCTGACCGCCTGGAGCGCGTTGGTCAAAAGGTTCAGGAAGATTTGGTTGACTTCGTCGGCGCGAACCAACACTTCGGGGATCGCGCCGTACCTCTTGACCACCACGACACCCGCGTGACGCAGGTGCGAACCGAGGAGCGAGAGTGCCTCGTCGAGTCCCGCGTGTAGATTGGTCGGCACGCGATCGCTCGATGCACGTGAGAAATGCAACAGATCGCTGACGATGCGGACCGCTCGGTCGGTGCTGCGCCGGGTGACTCGGGCGATTCCTTCCAAGTCTTCGAGCGTCGCGTCGAGATCGACCTCCTCGCGCAGATCGGCGAGCTCACGCTTCACCTCCGCGGGGAGGCTGGTCTCGGCGGCGCGATACGCCTCGAGCACGCGCCGCACCTCGGCCGCCCGGCCGGCGAGCGATTCGACCGACCCGGCGATGGCGTTCAGCGGGTTGTTGATTTCGTGCGCAACGCCGGCCACGAGCTGCCCCAAGCTGGCCATTTTTTCGCCGTGCAAGAGCGCGGCCTGCGTTTCTT
This sequence comes from Polyangiaceae bacterium, assembly GCA_036395495.1. GTDB lineage: Bacteria > Myxococcota_A > Polyangia > Polyangiales > Polyangiaceae > DASWDH01. The sequence continues at coordinate 11,160 of DASWDH010000346.1, read as the reverse complement.
TCAGCTCGAGCAAGGCTCGGCTCAACGCGGCGGTGCGCGCGGTCACCTTTTCTTCGAGCCCGGCGCGTTCCCCCTCGAGCTCGGCGATCGTCGTCGCAAGCGTCCGGCGCATGCGTTCGATACTTTCGCGGAGGCGGGTGATTTCGTCGGGACCGTCGACATGGGGGACGGCGGCCTCCAGATCGCCGCGTCCCACCCGGTCGGCCGCTTGCGCCAGCGCGCTCATCGGACGCGAGAGGTCGCGTGCCGCTCGCACCATCACGCCGCCGGCAGTGACGACGAGGACCACGAAGGATCCCACCAGCGGCAGAACCTCACGGGCATTCGAGCCGAAAGACCCCACCAGCGCGCGGTAGAGACCGAGACAAGCAAAGAGCGAGAGAGCGCAGCTGAAGACGAGCGGCAGCCCGAAGTCGACGAGCATCCTGCGGCGCAGGCTTCCGCGATCCAGCTCCGTAGAACGGGCCGCTCCGCGAAGGCGCAGCTCCTCGACGATCGGAGCCAGGATGCCGAGGTGCCAGGCGCGCTGGTAGAACGAGATCCCCCAGGCGAAGAGCAGCCCGATGGCCACGACGATGGCGGCATCCATCGGAGTCCAGCCAAACAGATTACGAAAGCCGAACGCTCCGAGCGTCGTGCACGTAAGCCAAAGACCGAAGTTCACGAGGGCGAGCTGTCCCGGCAGTCGTACGGCGCGGCGCATTCCGCGGGCGAGCCGTTCGGGGTCCCCCTTCGGCGGGACGGACAGTGCTTGCATCACCGAGCGGGTGACGCGCGGAACGACGAGGGTGAACATCAAAGTGCCGCCGAGGGTCAGCCACGGCAGCACCTGCCACCACGCGTTGCGAATTTGATCGTTGGTGGTCCGCAGAAATGCCACCAAAAAGAGCATCAAGATGTGTCCCGCCACAACGCCAACGACGAACGTCGATTCGGCGAGGCGATCGTTGAGCGAGCGCAGAAGCTCGCTCGTTCCGACGCTACCCCCCTCGCGATCCCTGGCGTAACGGTAGAGCGCGCGGCGGACGCCGCTTGCCATCAGGCCGAACGCCCCCGCCCCGAGGAGCGCCCGCTTGCCGGTGAGCTCGACCACCGGAACCAGCGCGACGGCCCAGCTCGCGGCACGCGTGACGTCGAGCGCCCAGAACAGCGCTCGTCCCCCTCGGGCTAACCAAGGCGCGAGGAGCGCGTTCACGCAGAGCGAACCCGTGAAGATGAGCGTCGGCCAAGGGCCGGTCACGACGACCGGCGAAACCGCGGCCGCAAAGAGTAGCCCGGAGATCGATTCCCAACCGATCGCGGCCAGCTCGGCGCCGGCCAAACGCGATGGCCGCGGCCGAGGAGCCGGAGAGATCCGTTCAGAAAGTTGCAGAGAAGACGGGGACTCGGAGCTCATGCTTCTGCTCCAGCCCATACTTTTGGAGCTCATCCATCCGGTAGAGAGGCCGAACCTCGAATGCGGGCACCGCCAGGCTGAAAGCGCCATCGTCGAGATCGAGCAAGCCGGCCGGGAGCTTCAGCTTCGCGGGCTGCCAGTGGTAGTGCAATCTCGAGGGGCCTCGAGGCGCATCGTTCGACGCGCCGCCGCCCGGCTTTGCGCCGGGGGGCGTCCCGCTCGGGGACGACGGACGGGGCGGTTCAGGCACCGGAGCCCCCGCCGCCGGACGGTCTTCCGTGTAATCCTCGGGCGCGTGGTACGAGGTGGCCTGCAAAACGGCAACCGTCGTAGGAATCACCAGGGCCATTCCTCCCGCGAGCATGTAGACCGAAACCTTGGCGTCGGCGTTCTTTTCGACCTGCCAGCCGCCCAAGCCTCCGGCTCCCGCCCCGAGTACGCCCCCGATCACGTAGGCCCAACCCGATCGAACCCCGATCGCAGCTTCGACGAGCATGACGACTTCGCCTCCGAGAAGCGCCCCGCCGATGATGCCTTTGGGGCTCGGTTCGATTTCGTCCGCGCGCGCGGGCGCCGCTTGGGTCAAGAGAGCCGCGCTCGTAGCGGCTGCGATGAAACACGACGACAAGCACGAGTACGACGAAGTTCTCCGCATCATATCCGCTCCCACTCGGGCTCCTCGGCCCTCTTCGTCTGCCAGTACTGATGCGGGAGCCTATCACGGCATTCGCTCGACCCACAAAGGGGGAACGACCGGGGTTGAGCTAAGGTAGGACCGATGCCCGGGGCTCGCTGGATTTGGCAAAGAGGCGAGGGTGTCAACGTCGTGGCACGCCGGGCCGCCAAGGCGACCGGAGTCGCCGCCGTTGCGATTTTGGGGGTCGCGACGCTGGCCGGCGCCGTGCGGGTGCTTCCTTGGCTCGTTGCGCCTCACGTGCCCCTCCGGGTGGCGCTCCCCTTCGCGCGCGCGCTCTTTGCCGTGGGCCTCGAAACGACGCTTCTTTGCGCGCCGCCGATCGGATGGGCCCTTTCCGCGGCGACGCTCGTCGAGCGCGGCGAAGCGCGGGCCCTCTTCGCCATCGGGATGAGCCCCGCACGCATCGTACGCGCCAGCATCGCCCCGGCACTTGGATTTGCGGCCCTCGCGGCGATCGCGGCACTCGCCTGGGGAACCGAGGCGGCGGCGCCGGGGAGACTCGCGCGCTCGCTGGTCGAGCAATCGAAACGATCGTGTGCCGGCGATGTGGCACCCCACGCCGCTCACATTCCGTTCGTCGGGGTGACCTGGCTCTGCTTCGAGGCCCAGCAGCCACGGCTTTCCGGCGCGCTGCCGGGGGGCGCGGGTACGTTCACGGCAGCCGATCTCGCGATCAGCGACGACCTTCGATCGCTGCACTTCTCGGACATGCGCATGCTCCTCGGCAAAGCGGGGAACATCCGTCTCAAGGTCGAGCAAGCCCAGGTGACCGGCCTTTCTCCTTGGGGCCGCGCATCGAACCTGCGCCCGGGTTTGCGGGCGCTGCTTTTGTCGTCGACCGGAGCGGCGCTCGCCCTCTTGGCTTCGTGGTTCGTGCTGGCGAGGTCCGTGTCGCACCGTTTGTTGTCGCTCCTCGTCGGCGGCGTGGGCCCGGTCGCCGCGCTGCTCGTCATGTCCCGTCTCGAGCAAAGAGATCATGGGGCGTGGGCTTACCTCTGGGTGCCCATGGCAGGCATGGCGGGTCTCTTCACCGCGGCTGCCGTCGCCCGACTCTCCCGTCGATAACTCCTGGCACGTTGCCCTACGATTCCCAGGGTGCTAGGCCTTGAAGCAGCAGGCGCGCATCCGGGCGCGCCCCAGAAGCCCAAAAGAGGTCACGACATGGGACGAATCGGCGGCGGCGAGTTGCTCATCATTGCGCTGATCGCTCTTCTCCTTTTCGGAGCGGGCCGGCTCTCCGACATCGGCAAGGGCCTCGGCGAAGGCATCAAGAACTTCAAAAAGGGTTTGAAGGACGAGTCCGGTCCTGACGAAGCGGTAAAGCCCGACGAGAGCGGCAAAAAAGCCTGAGGGGCCTCCGTCCGTCCAGCGAGGCGTCAAGCTTGGACTTGCGCGTCCGCCGGTTCTGGCCGAGCCCGCCTCTTCGATCCCGAATCGCTACCGGTCCGGGCACAACGACTGGTCCAGATGCAGCGAAATGCCGTGATGCGTTTCGAATCGTTTCGCATCACGAACTGATGCGAGACGTATGCAATCGCATCTCACTGGCCACCGTTAGACCCTCTAGGGAGGCTCTACTCACGATGCTCTGATGCGTAACACATCAAGACGCATCGCTTGGTTGATGCGAGCGCATCCAAACGCATCACGACTTTCGAGGACGATTGGGACGCTCGCCGGTGCATGATGGACGGGCTTCGCTCGGTGCCGGGCGTGAAATGCCGCATGCCGGACGGGGCCTTTTACGCTTTCGCCGACGTGCGCGGTCTCTACGGTCTGCGTAGCGGAGGCGAGAAGAAGCTAGCCACGGATGAGGACGTCGCGTTTTGGCTCCTCGACACGCCCACGTGGCGGCCGTTCCGGGCACGCCCTTCGGTGCTCCCGGGTATCTGCGCTTTTCATATGCGAGCTCGACCGAAACGATCGACGAGGGCATCGCGGCGATGCGCCGCGCGGTCGAGGCCGCCGGATAGATTTTCGTCCCCCGCCCGGAGCTTTCTGCCCGGACCAGACCGAGGTATCATGGCCCGCGTTGGGGGATGGGGCGCGATGAGACTTGTCGAGTCGCGATCCGTTCCCTAAAGAGCCGCAGGCGGGGCCGAATGGCCCGCGCCGAGTCACGCGAGCCGAGTAACACGAACTCAGACCCATACCCACAAAACCCCGCAAATTTGGGCCGTTCCGGGGACGTTGCTCGTTGACGGGACACAGGGCCTTCTAGTAGAAGCACCATGGCCCGAGCGGCGAGCGCGCCGGCGAGACGAAAGCCCGCTCCATCCGAAACAGCGATAGGTCATGCCCGCCAACAAAGAAGACGGAACGAACCCGGAAGGTCACATCTGGCGCATCGCGCCGACGCGGCGAGATTTCGTCGGTTTTCTCGGCTGGGGCGCGGTGCTTACCAGCATCGGTGTGGGGACGCTCGCGTGGGTGCGCCTCATGTATCCGCGTGTGCTCTTCGAGCCGCCCAGTCAGTTCAAGCTCGGCCGTCCGGTGGAGTACGCGCCCCGTTCGGTGGCCGACAAGTGGATTCGGGCCTACCGCTTCTGGCTCGCCCGTTTCGACGACCGCTTCGTCGCCATCAGCGCCACCTGCACGCACCTCGGCTGCACGCCCCGCTATCTGAACACCGAGGACAAGTTCAAGTGCCCCTGTCACGGGTCGGGCTTTCGCGGCTTCTCCAGCGGGTGGCGAGTCATCGCCACCAACTTCGAAGGGCCTGCGCCCCGTCCCCTCGAGCGCTTCAAGCTCGCGATCGCGGACGATGGTCAGATCTTGGTCGACAAAGGGGTGATCTTTCGCCTCGACAAGGAAGAGGCCGAGAAGCCGGGCGCTTTTTTGCCTTTCGCATGACGTCAGTGATGCACGCCGGAGGATGCCGTGGCTGAACGGAAGAAGGGCTGGTTCGATATCGTCAAGAGCTCGTACGTGTGGAAGAGCATCTTCCGCCACGAGTACCAAGACACGTATCGAAACCGGGTTTTGCAGGTTTCGTCCAACGTGTTTCTCCATCTGCACCCCACGAAAATCCGGCGCCACGCTCTTCGGCTGCGTTTCACCTGGTGCATGGGGGGCATTACATTTCTCCTCTTCTTGATCCTCACCGTCACTGGCGTGATTCTGATGTTCTATTACCGGCCGACGGGTGAGTACGCCTACCACGACATGAAGTACCTGCAGTTCGACGTCCCCTTCGGCATGATCATGCGCAACATGCATCGGTGGGGGGCCCACGCGATGGTCATCGCGGTGTGGCTCCACATGTTCCGCGTTTTCATGACCGGCTCGTACAAGCCCCCACGCGAGTTCAATTGGGTCATTGGCGTGAACCTCTTGGTGATGACGTTGATGCTCTCCTTCACGGGGTACCTGCTTCCCTGGGATCAGCTTTCGATCTGGGCGGTCACCGTGGGAACCAACATGGGCCGCGCCACGCCGCTGCTCGGACACGAAGGGCCATTCGCCGATTTGATCGGCGTGAACGCCCGTTATGACGCCCGCGCGCTGCTCACGGCCGGGCGGTTGGTCAGCGCGGCGACCCTCCTGCGCTTCTACGTCTTGCACTGCATCTTCATCCCGATCATCGCGGCAGTTTTGATGATCGTCCACTTCTGGCGCGTCCGTAAGGACGGCGGAATTTCGGGTCCGCTATGAAGCGAGCAGTTTCATCGACAGGGAGAAGCAACCATGGCTGAAGCAACCACGGCAGTACCGGGCGTCGAAGCCAAGGCGAAGCCCAAAACAAAAGCCAGGGTCGAAGACCGCCTGTCCAAGCTGGTGCCCGACAAGGTCCACACCTGGCCGTACCTCGTGCGGCTCGAGATGTTGGTGGGCACGATCGTCATGGCGCTCATCACGATCTGGTCGATCGTGGTCGACGCGCCTCTCGAAGAACCGGCCAACCCGACCAAGACGCCGAACCCATCCAAGGCTCCCTGGTACTTTCTCGGGCTGCAGGAAATTCTCGTCTACTTCGATCCCTGGTTCGCCGGCGTCGTATTGCCGAGCCTCATTATCGTGGGCTTGATGGTCATCCCCTATATCGATATCAACCCCAAGGGGAACGGCTACTACTGCTTCAAGGACCGCAAGTTCGCGATCTCCGTTTTCCTCTTCGGCTTTTTGGTGATGTGGGTCAGCCTCATCATCATCGGCACGTTCGTCCGTGGCCCCGGCTGGTATCTCTTTTTGCCCGGCCAATATTGGGACGTGCACAAGACGGTCGCCATCACCAACGTGAATCTTGCCGACAAGTTCGGCATCCACGATCCCACGCTGGCCACGAGCTTCGGCGCCGTCTGCGTCGGCTTGTGGGTCATCGTGCTGCCGCTCGTGTACTGGAATCTACGCTCCAAGAAGAGCGAGGTTTTGCAGCAGCTCGGGAAGGTTCGCTACTGGATCACGGCGGTGTTTTTCATGATCATGTTGGGCACCGTCGTGAAGGTGATCATGCGCCTCGGGTTCAACGTGAAATACATCATGGAATGGAAGGGCATGATCAACGTCTAGCCCTGCTTTCCGCTCGGTCAGAAAGCAAAAAATCGAGGAACGATGGCGCGATTCAAGAGGGACGAGCAACGCACGTACCCGATCTGGTGGCTCATAGCCGGTGGCCTCTTCATTTTCTCCACCATCTGGGCTTGCTACGCGGAGTTCGTCACCCGCGTGCCCTGGCAGAAGGAGCAAGAAGCCTTCTTTCAGATGGAGCACGAGCTCGCCAAACGCAACCTCGAGCGCGTCAAGAACGAGTTTGCGGTGACGGCAGAACCAGAAGTCAAGAAACTCAAGAGCCGCAAAGAGGAGCTGAAACGCGAGCAGGCGAGCGGCAAGTACGCAACGGCGAAGAACAAGGTGGCCCAGCTCAACCGTGACTACGCCGATGCCGAGCAAGACAAGACCTTCGGCAAGAGCGATCTCGACGAAGCGTACTATTACCGGCAGCTCGCCGAGTACGATCGCGATGCCGCGGAAGAAGAGGCGCGCAGAGCCCTCGAGGCCGCCGACCACGACAATGGGCGAAAGCTGGCCGACGAGATGCTCGCCGATCCGCCTCCTTTGAGTCCCCAGCCGGGCGTGTCGCTGGAGATGCTGCACCTGAAAGAGGAGATCGCGCGAAACTCCAGACGTGCCGATCAGATCGACAGAACGTTCGGCTCACTGCCCGGCAAGACCCGCGAGGCGTGGGAGAAGGCGCGCGACACCGAGCGCAAGGTGGTCTCGAAGGTCAAGACCGAGGTTGAGCACCAGCAAAAAGTCGACCGCGCGGTCAACGAGATGACCCGCATCGACGGACCGGCCGATCCTGCTCCGAGCGAAAAGGACGAAAAGCTGCAAGGGAAGCAGAGGGCCGAAGTCTGCGCCGCCTCCGGAGCTCGGGACACTCGCCATTGCCTGCAGTGGCTCGACCTCGACCCGGTCGATACGGAAATCGCCGCGCTCGATCGCGCCATCGCCAAGGCCGAACGTCCAATGGAAGACGCCAAGCTCCGGTTGACCAAAGCCGACGAAAAGGCGCATCCGAAGCTCGATCCGAGAAATCTCATCCAATCACTGGTCGGGCCCTATCAGATCCAGCAGGTCGTCACCCATTGGCAAGATGCGGACGCCGATGTCGAACGCGAAGCGGTCGACCGCTGCCAGACGTGCCACATGGGTGCGGACAGCGCGAACTACACCGATGCGTCCCTCCCCCGCCAATTTCGCACCCACCCCTTCCGCAAGACGCTCTTCGCGACGCACCCCGTCGAGAAGTTCGGCTGCACCCCGTGCCATCAGGGGCAAGGTCGGGCGACCGATGCGCTGGCCCACTCGCGCGGCCATTTTCAAGAAACCTCGGTGAGCGGTCCGCGCTGGACGCACGAGGGCGATCACTTCTGGGAGGACGTGCTCTATCCAGTCGGCGAGCTGCATCACCTGGTCATCGACGATGAAAACGATGCTTTCCAAATCAAGATCGGTTCGGGCGGCTGGCAAACGGTGGAGATTCCGCACAAGGGTCCATCCGTCGTCCGCGAGAAGGAGTCGGCGCTCGCCAAAGGCAAGGTCCTCGGCGAAAAAGCTCGTCGAGAATGGCAGGACTATGCCAAGGAAGCCGAGCTTTTTGGCAAGCTGCAGCAACTCGTCAGCGGCGCGCTCGAGAAGGACGACGCGGCCAAGTGGCGCGCGGTCGTGCGCAAGACCGATAACCGCATCGAGATCGGCATCGAGCAGAAGAATCCCGTCGAGGTCATCGACGCCAAGCAGAAGCCCAAAGTAAGACTCAAGTTTCCGAAGCCCGCCCTGGCCGAGCTGCTCGGCTTCACCGGCGTCGCCGAGATCGACCGCGGCCAGACGCTCTACGTGGCGGCCGAGCCTCCTTCGGTGCCGATTCGCTCGGAAGCTTCCGAATCTTGGGACAAGAACGGACGGTACATGCCGCCCTCCGCGCGAAAGGGGCTTTCGCTTTCGCCCGATTTTCGCGACCGATTCATTCAGGCGCTCCCCGAGCTCGAGGGCGGCTGCGTCCGCTGCCACGGCGGCGACGTCGATCTGCGGCCGCACACGTCGAAGGCCAAGTACGTCATTTCCAAGCTCGATCGGCAGAAGGCGGAGGCCGAGAAGAAAGCCGATCCCGAAGGCTACAAGAAGGCCCACAAGGGTTCGGACGAGCTGCCCGAAATGTTGCCCGATCCGGCCGACGAATCCGATCCGGTGCCGGTCCTCAGCGAGGGCCGTCACCTTTTCAAAAAATTGAACTGCACGGGATGTCACATTCTGGACGGGTTTCCCGGCAACCGGAACGCCGGCCCTCAGCTGAACGACATCACCGCCAAGGTCGGACCGGAGTGGTTGCTCAAATGGATCCGCTACCCCCGTGCCTGGCGGCACAAGACGCGGATGCCGAGCGTATGGCCGGCGCCGGTCGATCCCGCATCCAAACTTCCCTACGCGCCAACCTCGCCGGAGTACGTGAAATGGGAAGCCGGAATGAAAGCCGAGTCGCTCGCGGTGGCGTCGTTCCTCATCGAGCGAAGCGAGCACCCCGAGGGGCGCCCCGGCGCCAAGCCGAATGAGAAACCGCTCACTCAGGCGCTCAAGGGATATGGCAACGTAGAAGGGGCCAGCGCCGACAAAGGCAAACATGACTTCGACGGCTACGGCTGCCGCGGCTGCCATGTGACCAGCGACGACAACCCCCCTGCGGCTTTCCGTCCGCGCGAACGCGACATCGCTCCTTCACTGGCCAATGTCGGCAACAAAATGAATCTCGACTGGCTCACCTACTGGATCGAGGACCCCACGCGGTACTGGCACGACACACGGATGCCCAAGCTGCGGCTTTCTCGCGTCGAGGCGGCCAGCATCGCGCAGTATCTGATGACGCTGAAAGACGAGCCCAAAGACGCTGCGCCGGTCGTCCCGGACGAGGTGGGCATTCTCACGAATCCCGCCAAGCGCAAAGAAAAAATCGCTTGCACCGTCGTGGCGCCGGATGCGGTGCTCGAGCGCGACAAGTGCGGCGAAAAGCTCATCGGCTTCTACGGTTGCTTCGGCTGTCACAACATCGCGGGATTCGAATCCTTTGCCCCGATCGCGCCCGAGCTCAGCGGGTGGGGCAAGAAGGACATCAGTAAGCTCGACTACGGCTATGCGATCGACGATCACCACTTGCAGACGCACGAGACGTTCCTCGCGTGGAAGCTCGACTCGCCGCGCATCTATCGCCGCGACCGGATCGAGCTCCGGATGGCGGACTTCGATCTGTCGCCTCGCGAAATCCGAGCGCTCACCGTCTTCGTGATGGGCCTCGTGGAAAGCCGGCCACTGCCCGAGTACAACCCCGCGTCGAAGCCCGAATACGCGGCGCTGTTGGAGGGGCGGCAGCTCGTCGACGATTACAATTGCCGTGGGTGCCACTTGATCGAAGACCGCGGTGGCGATTTCGCGACCGCGGTGAAGGTCGAACACCAGCAGAACGCGCCGCCGTTCCTCACCGGTGAGGGCATGCGCGTTCAGCCGGAGTGGCTCTTCAACTTCATCCGCGATCCGCAGAAGCAGGCGATCCGCCCGTTCTTGCATCCGGAGTGGGTGTATGGCGAAGGCAACGTGCCCGCAGAGAAGCTACAGGTTCGCATGCCGACCTTTCCCTTCACGAGCGAGCAGACAACGGCCGTCGTGAGGTACTTCGCGCAATGGGACGGCCAGGAATACCCCTATCAAACGGCGCAGACGCACGCGCCGTCACCGGATCAGAAGCTGTATTTGGCCGCGCACATGAATTCCGCACAGCACGCGAACTGCATCAGTTGTCATTACGTCGGAGACTTCCCTGTCCAGCGCGGCAAAGATGATCTGCAGAAGATGGCGCCGAGCCTCGGCAACGTCTACAAGCGCCTACGCCCCGAGTGGGTGAAGGCGTGGGTTGCGGCGCCCATGAATTGGCTGCCCTACAGCAAGATGCTCACGCTCTGGAGCGAGCCGTTCGGTCCCGCCCTGCCTTGGGATAAGGTTTCGCTCAGCCCGCCGCCGAAAACCGGCGAAGATCAGATCGAGATGTTGCGCGATTTTCTCTTCGTGCTGCGTCCCGACACCACCTGGCCGAAAGCCGGCGACGAGGCGAAGAGCCAGATCGTGCAGAGCGGTCCGGCCGAAGCAGTGGAAGGTGGGCCGAGCGCTGCTGCCGAAAAACCGGAAAAAGGCAAAGGCAAGGGCGCCAAGCCCAAGGCGCCCCCGAAGAAGCACGGCAGCCTCGCGACTCCATCCGCTCATACCGGCTGACGACCCTGCACCTTGGGTGCACGGGCAGCTGCCGGGCGGGCGGCACTGTATGCTAGAATGGACGAGTGGCAGCCAACGCGCCGAGCCAACGTGCGCTCAATCGCGATGCCGCTCCGGCGCCATCAGACGCGAAGGCGTCGCGCTACGCGCTCTTAGCTCCGCGACAGGTGCCTAGTGCCGCGATTCCATCGAGATGATGGGTGCTTCGCACGCGCGGCTGCGCCGCGCATCGCGGCACTAGACTGTTTTTGCTGGGCTTCGCCCAGACCCAAAATTCGCTCCGCGAATTTTCTAGTGCATCGTTTCGATC
>DASWDH010000345.1:0-12377 GCA_036395495.1 Polyangiaceae bacterium | reverse complement strand
AGCCGCGCGTAGAAGAAGACGGTCAGCATGCCGCTCATCAGCATGCTCCACCAGAGCCAGTTGCCCGCGATACCGTAACTCGCCACGAGCCCGGTCACCGCGAGAGGGGTATCCGCGGCGAACGTCGTGGCCACCATCGAGGTGCCCGCGAGCCACCAGCTCACATTGCGCCCTCCCACGAAAAACTCTTCGGTGGAGCTCGTCGCCCGCCGCCGGTAATAGAGCCCGATCGCGATGTTGGCCAGGAAGTAGAGAGCGATGGCCACCCAGTCCAAAAATGTCAGCTGCATGCGGCGCCTTTCGCGCTGTACCGCAGGCGGGCCGGAGGCCGCGCCGAGTCATTCAACCGCAGGCGGGCCGGAGGCCGCGCCGAGTCATTCAAGAGAGGATTCACGGCCGCTTCAAGAGGCGTTTGGCGACCGACGAGATGAGCGGGTAGCCGCTCTTGTAGTCGTCGAGATCGATTGCCCAGAACATCGCCCCGCCGAGCCGTTTGTTTTCGACGACATCGAGCTTCTTCTGGAGCGATTCAGTATCGTCGTAGGTCACCCAGAGCTTGGTCTTGGCGTCGTACGCGTAGGGCGTCGCCGTGTCGTCATCCCAGTAGCGCTTGAGCTGCCCCGATTTCAAAAGCTCGGCGACTTCGAAGTAAGCGATGGACCCTTCCTCGTTGGTGCAGCGCGCCTTGGGGCCCTTGCCCTTGTGCGGCGATCGCGGCCGCTCGGTTTCGACCCCGGCGAACGTGTGCCCGTAGGTCGCCATTCCAAGAACGATTTTCTCGGGTGGAACGCCGGCCACGAGATACGTGGCGACGGCCGCCTGAATGCCTCCCGCGTTGCCGTTCGGCGCATTGATCCCGGTCGTCGGCTCCCAGCTTCCGGTAAAGTCGTAGGTCATCGGGTTGATCCAGTCGAGGTACTTGTGGATCTCCGACAACTCGAAAAATTGGGCGCTCTTGCCGGCCGGCGTTGCGCTGGTGACCAGAAGCGGCGCCTTCTTGGTCTTCGCGCCTTCGGCTTGAACGGCGTCGTGAAATTCCTTCACGAGCAGCGTGAAGTTCTTGGTGTCGATCGGCCTGCCGCCGCGCGTCGGATCGGAGGGATATTCCCAATCGATGTCGATGCCGTCGAAGCCATGGTCGCGCGCGTAGCGGATCGAATTGTCGATGAACTGCGCCCGCGACGCTACTGTCTCGGCCATGGTCGTGAAGAGCCAGGCCAGCGGCGGATCGGTGTGGGACCATCCGCCCACCGAAATGAGCGTCTTGAGTTTGGAGTTCTTCGCCTTCAGCGCGTTCAGGCGCGCATAGAGTCCGCTCGGGCCGAGGTCGCGTGCCGCGGCGCCGCTGCCGAATGGCACCATCCTCCAGTTCGGCTCTTGCCTACCGCCCGGTCCGGGGTCAACCTGCGTGAAAGCAAAGCTGATGTGCGTAAAGACACCGGGATCGACATCGGTGACTTTGAATTCGCAGCCTTTGCGATCCTCGACCCAATTGGTGAAGTAACCGAGCACCTTGTAATCGAGCGCGCCGAGCTTCGCCGGTTCCACGGCTCTGGAATCGACAGCTGCACGATCCGCGGACGGTGCCGTGCGCGAAACGCATGCGGTCAGAAACGAAGCGGCGATCGACGCGCACACGCTTCGTCGAAATGACCAAACGAGGGTCATTGCTGAATACTCCATCGTCGTAGGACCCGCGCATCCTAGCCGCAGAGCACGAGTGATGAAAGCAATCTCGCATTGGCGAAATTGGATCTGGCAGATCGCGATGGATCTCCGAGATCGCCTCGCCACACACTTGCGGGGTGAAGAAACCGCCAGGGCGCTAGGGTCCGCGACGATGATCCGGAAGATTTCGTTGTTATTGGGGAATTGCGGAGTCAGCGATAGGCTTGGCGGCCCGGGCGGGGTGCTCGCACGCGGGCGACGGAGCGCTCGTACTCGATGGCATCCGAGATGCGAGCGTCGACGGCGCCTCGCTTCAATCCCTTGTGCCGCAAAACGAATCGCTCGGCGTGCTGCACGATCGCGGCCGCCACGTCGACACCGCTGGCGCGCTCGATTCCTTCCAAGCCCGGCGAGCTGTTGATCTCCAGAATCTTCGGCCCGTTCGCCCCTTCGAGCATGTCGACGCCAGCAATCTCGAGGCCCATCGCGCGAGTCGCCGCGACGGCGGCCGAGCTGTAGCGTCGGTCGAGCTTGACCTTCACGCCGAGTCCACCGCGGTGAAGGTTCGAGCGAAACTCGCCGGCCTTGGCCGTGCGGCGCATCACCGCGACGACGCGCGAGCCGACCACGATGGCCCGAATGTCGCGCCCCTTCGACTCGCGAACGTACTCTTGCAAGACGATGTCCTGCCCCATCGCCCACAGCGTTTCGAGCAGGGACGCGACGGCTTGCGGTGTTTCGGCGATCATCGTGCCGATCCCTTGCGTTCCCTGCTGTAGCTTCACGATCGCGGGGCAGCCGCCGACGAGATCGAGCGCGGCGTCGAGCCCGGCCGGCGAGCGGGCGCAGACAGTGGTGGGCACATCGATGCTCTTGCGCGTGAGGAGCTGCAACGCGCGCAGCTTGTCCCGGCTTCGCGCGATCGCAACGGCAGTATTGAGGACGGGTACGCCCATCATGTCGAACTGGCGCACCACGGCGAGGCCGTAATTGGTGATGCTGGCTCCGATACGGGGGATCACGAGTTCTGCGCGTCCTACCAACGCTCCCGAGAGATAGAGCGCCGGACGGCCGCGCGACACGACGATCTGAAAGTCGAGCGGATCGATGACCGTGACTTCGTGACCGCGCGCCCGTGCGGCGAGCACGATGCGGCTCGTGGAGTAGAGCGAGGCGTTGCGCGACAGAACCAGCATGCGCATGGGAAGGGAAAGGTAGCCGATCTGAGGACCGCGCGCGATGGGACGGTCCGCGGTCGGTCCCTTGTGATCGGCTGAATACGAGGTCGGGCGAGCCTCCCCGCCGTGTTTTCCGCTGAATTCCGCCCACCCCGGTCAGGTTTCACTGGCCGAATGGTCGGTCTGATGAAACGATCCTTGGACCATGTTTCAACCTTTCCAGCAAGAGCACGATCAGTTTCGGGCGATGGTGCGAGGCTTCGTCGAGCGCGAAATTCGCCCTTACGCCGACCAGTGGGAAAAGGCCCGACTCTTTCCCAACGAGCTGTTCCGCAAAGCCGGCGAGCTCGGCATCCTCGGCGCCCACTACGCGGAAGAGCACGGCGGAGCGGGCGGGGACTACTGGTTCAGCGTCGTCAAGGCCGAGGAATACCCGCGCGGAGGGTCGGCCGGCGTGTCGATGGGGCTCTTGGTTCAGAGCGACATGGCGACCCCGGTCATCGCCGACCTCGGCACACGCCAGCAGATCGACGAATTCTTGAAGCCGGCGCTGCGCGGCGAAAAAATCGCCGCCCTCGGCATATCCGAACCCAACGCGGGGTCCGACGTGGCGGCCATCCGCACCGTCGCCCGGCGCGACGGTTCGGACTACATCATCGATGGGCAGAAGACTTTCATCACCAATGGTACCCGCGCCCACTTCGTCACCATGCTGGTCAAGACGAGCCCCGATGCCGGTGCTCACGGTTGTTCTTTTTTCCTCGTCCCCACGTCGTTGCCGGGCTTTTCCGTTTCGAAGAAACTCGAGAAGATCGGCAACCACGCCTCGGACACCGCCGAGCTCTTTTTCGACGGCGTGCGTGTGCCGTGTGACTACCTGCTCGGCGAGGAAAACCAGGGTTTCATGTACCTGATGCAGAACTTCCAGACCGAGCGCCTGGTCGCGGCGGTGGGCGCAACGGCCGCCGCGCGCATGACCATCGACGACGCCGTCAACTACGGAAAGGAGCGCACCGCATTCGGCAAACCGCTCATCAAGCGCGAGGTCTGGCAGCATCGGTTCGTCGATCTCTACACCAAGCTCGAGATGGCGCAGGCTTTCATCTACAAGTGCGTCGACCGCTACAACGAGGAACGTTACATCCAGAAGCAACCCCTGTCGCTCGAAACGGTGAAGCTCATCTCGATGGCCAAGATCGCGGCGAGCGATCTCGCGACCGAGGTGACCGACACTTGCCTCCAGTTCCATGGCGGCTGGGGCTACATCGAAGATTTTGCAATTGCACGTGCCTACCGCGATCAGCGCCTTTTGCGAATCGGTGCCGGCACGACCGAGGTGCTCCGTTATTACATCGCAAGGCTGATGGGATTTTAACCCCGCCGCCAGAGTTCGAGCTGCTCGCCGTGCCGGTCCCCTTCGGCGATGGGCGCCAGACAATCGCGATCGTCGTTGGCCGGCGAGTTGACGCGCGGGCTCACTGGGAAGGTGACTAGCTCGACACCGGCGTCGTGAAGCAGGATCTTCGTCAGCGCGTCGGTGTCGTCGAAGCTCGGATCGAGCCAGGCTTCATGGTCGTTCGCTGCGAGGATCGCGGGCATCCGATCGTGCAACATCGTGATCGGTGGACGAGCGGGACGCGTGATGACGGCGCAGGAGTCGAGGGATAGCGGGTCGTCGCTCGGCGGAGCAGGTTCCCAAACCCCTGCCATGCCAAACGGCGCACCGTCCGTTCGGCGGACGTGATACGGGAACGACTGGTTACCGTCCCGGCGCCATTCGTAGAATCCATCGGCGAGTAGCAGGCAGCGTCGAGTTCGGAAAGCGGCAGCGAACGATGATCGTTTCGCAAGCGACTCGGCGCGTGCCATCACGATGCCGCCCGATGTGCGTGCCCCCGGCGCCAGCAGTCCCCAGCGCAAGAGATCGAGGCGGCGCTCCGTTCGCGGCGGCACGATCCGCACCGCCCACACACCTTGCGATGGCGCGACGTTGTAGCGCGGCTCGAGCGCCGGCTGCTTCTCGAGGATGCTGAATTCCTCGATGCAGCGGCGTGGGTCAGCGATGCTGTAACGACCGCACATGGAACCGCACTGACGTTACCACCACCGGTCGCGGAAGCAGATTCGTCGGGAAGAGGCTCCCGGATGAAGTCGCCCGGCTGCTGATCCTGGGGCAAAAGATCCAAATCGAATGGGCGGGCCACCTGCCCTAGCGTCGAATCCTATACTCCGCGGTAGGTGTTCAAACGGCACCCCGTTCGCTGAAAGCCCGCTCCCTCGGGGGTAGTGGGGAGGATCACTCCGATGGACATGTCCAACAAAGCGCCGCGTTCGAAAAAGCGCACGGCTAACCCGGGAGCGAAGCATCCCAAGAAGATGAGCCACTCGGCCGCGCGAGCGGCGGCGGGGCGGTCGGATGAGGGGCGAGCCTTTCTTCCCGATCCGTATGACGGGGCGGGCGCGCCGGCGCGGACCGGGCAGAACTTGGCCGAGACTCTGGCGGAGGAATTCGTTTCGTCGGCGACCAACGCCGGAGAGATCACCGAGGACCAGCGCGACGAGGTGCAAACCGAGGAACTGGGAGGGCCGTTCACACAGACCAGCGCCCAAGAGGAGTTTGCCACCGAGCCCGATGCATCGAACCCGCTCGATGCCGAGCGGGAGCCGTTTCCGACCGCGACGCGGCATCCTGGCGGGTGAATTACATCCCCTTGCGCATCGCCGCTGCGGCGATCTCCGCCATCAGGGGAACGTCGACTTTCTCGGCCGTGATTTGGAGGATCCCAGGTCCATGAGAAAAGGTGCCCACCCGAACGTTGTCGGCCACGCGCACGACGCCGCATTTGCCAGCTGACATCCGGGCGATACGAAAGACCTGCTCGCGAACTTCGACGATCACACCCAGAAGGGGGAAGGTTCCCTCATCCATCGGACCTGCTCCAATACGACAGCCTACCCCGATTGGCGAGCATTGGCTGCCGCTACTTACCGGAGTCCCTCCGATCCGGCAAACGTCTTTAGTCCGCCCGCGATCGAGAATGCCCATCTCGCTGCGAGGGAGATCTACGTCTTGGTACGAATGAGCCCGGCGGCTCCGGTCGCCGCAAATGCGCCGAGACCGGCCAGCAAGACGAGCGCCCACGCGAACGTTCCGAAATAAGGGACGAACCCGGCAACGAGAAGGACTGCACAACCGACGGCCAAGTGAACGTACGGATTGCTGCTGCGGCGAGACACGAGCGCGTCTCCCAGAGCCGCGAGTACCGCGGACACTCCCCCATACGCCGCCAGGTGGCGTCCGGCCGAGAACGTTTCGATGAGTGAAGGCGATCGATGCATGCGTTGGGCTTCCGAGCTGTGCCTCATGGGATGGATTCGCCGGCGGGGGGTAAGAAATTTCAAAAAAGAGAAACGACCGATCCGACCCTCGATCTCTGCTAGGGTGCGCCCATGGACCGCGGCCGGAGCTTGGAGCCGTCGCGAGAGGTTCAGGAGCGGTGGCTTGCCGAGCTGGCCCGCTTTGCGCTCGACCACATGGCGGGGCTGGAACGGGCGCCGGCTGCCGGCCCGGTGGGGCAAGAGGGCGAAGAGATCGCCAACGAGGTGAGTCGGCCCATCGGCGAGGAGCCACTCGCGGGAGCGCTCGACGCGGTGATCGGCTTGCTCGATCGGGCGGCGAGCGCTTCGCTCAATGCACCTGGACCGGGGTACGTCGCGTATATTCCGGGCGGCGGGATCTACGCAGCAGCGCTCGCCGATTTCGTGGCCGATTGTTTGAACCGGTACACCGGACTTTCCGCGCCTGCTCCGGCGCTCTTCCGGCTGGAACAAGACGTGCTCGCATGGTTGTGCGCGGAATTCGGCTATGGACCGGACGGGCGCGCGCTCCTCACGCCCGGAGGATCGCTGGCCAATGTCTCGGCGGTCGTCGCAGCACGGCACGAGCATTTCGGCGATGCCGGCAATTTCGAGCGGGCCACCGTCTACACGTCGACGCAGGCACACCACAGCGTGGCCAAGGCGGTGCGCCTCGCCGGCATTCCCGCGGTCAATGTCCGCCTCATCCCCGTGGACGGCGAATATCGCATGAGCTCGAGCGCGCTCTCCGACGCCATTCAGGAAGATCGTCGCCGGGGGCTCTGCCCTTTTTTGGTGATCGCCGCCGCGGGAACGACGAACACCGGAGCCGTCGATCCGCTGGCCGCCATTGCGGATATCTGCGCAAAGGAGTCGCTCTGGTTCCACATCGATGGTGCCTATGGCGCGGCCTTCGTCTTGTGCGAAAGCGGACGGGGGCTTCTTTCGGGCATCGACCGCGCGGACTCCATCACGTTCGATCCTCACAAGGGCTTTTTTCTCCCCTATGGGACCGGGTGTTTGCTCGTCAAAAACGGGCAGAAGCTGCGTGCGGCGCATCACCTGGCGGCGGAGTACCTGCAGGACTTGGCGGCGGCGGCGGGCCAACTGTCCTGGTCTCCCGCCGAGCTCGGTCCCGAGCTGAGCCGCGATTTCCGCGGTCTGCGCCTCTGGCTGCCGCTGATGCTCCACGGCGCCGGTGCTTTCCGGGACGCCCTCGAGGAGAAGCTCGCGCTGGCCCATCGATTCATGGCCGGCCTGGAGCGGCTGATCGACAAGGGGCTGCCGCTCGAAATCGTCGCGCGGCCCCAGCTCTCACTGGTGGCGTTCCGTCTGGCCGCCCGCACCGGCGAGCCGCTCGAGGAGCGCAATCGTCGCAATGCCGCGTTCCTTGCGGCTATCAATGGCCGACAGCGCGTGCACATGTCGAGCACTCTGCTGCCGGAAACGGGCGGATCGGCCTTCACGCTACGCGTTTGCGTGCTGAGCTTCCGCACGCACGCGCGTCACATCGACCGCTGCCTGGAAGATGTCGAGGCGGCCGCCCTTTCCGTCACGTGAGGCGAACGAGGCCGTGCTGCTCGGTCCTCACGACGTTTCCCAGTCGAGGATGACGCGCCCCGACTTGCCTTCCATCATGACGTCGAAACCCTTTTCGAACTCGGTGTGGTGGTAGCGATGGGTGATCACCGGACGAATATCGAGGCCGCTCTCCAGCATGACGTTCATCTTGTACCAGGTCTCGTACATCTCCCGTCCGTAGATGCCCTTGATGGTCAGCATGGAGAAGATGACGGTGTTCCAATCGATGGCCATTTCTTGCGAAGGGATGCCGAGCATCGCGATCTTGCCGCCGTGAGCCATGTTGGCGAGCATGTCGCGAAACGCCTTGGGATTGCCGGACATCTCGAGCCCCACGTCGAAGCCCTCCTGCATCCCGAGCTCCTTTTGTACGGCGGCAAGGCTTTTTTCCTGGGGATTGACCGCGACGGTCACTCCCATCTTGCGCGCCAGGTCGAGGCGGTAGGCATTGACGTCGGTGATGACGACGTAGCGGGCCCCCGCGTGGCGGGCAACGGCAGCGCTCAGAATCCCGATGGGCCCGGCCCCGGTCACCAGGACGTCCTCGCCGAGCACCGGGAAAGAGAGTGCCGTGTGCACGGCATTGCCGAAAGGATCGAAGATGGCCGCCACGTCCTTGTCGATATCGGGCGGATGGACCCAAACGTTGGTCATTGGCAGAGCGAGATACTCGGCAAAGGCGCCCGGGCGATCGACACCGACACCTTTGGTGCCCGAGCAGAGATGACGGCGGCCGGCCAAACAGTTGCGACAGCGACCGCAGACCACGTGGCCTTCGCCGCTGACGATCTGCCCCGGAAAAAAATCGGAAACGTTCGACCCCACCTGCGCGATTTCGCCGACGAACTCGTGTCCGACCACCATCGGGACGGGAATCGTTTTGGCCGCCCAGGCGTCCCACTTGTAGATGTGCACGTCGGTGCCGCAGATGCCGGTGCGGTGGACGCGAATGAGAACATCGTTGATGCCGACCTTGGGTTCGGGCACATCTTCGAGCCACAGCCCGGGTTCCGCACGGCGCTTGATCAACGCTTTCATGTTGCTCCTTTTTCGGCGAGAACGTCCGTCCGCTATATTGGAGGGTTACGCAAGATAATGGACCACGCCATCTCCGCGATGCAAGATCTTTGTTCTGGTAAACTGGAGGCCCCATGGCCGACCAAGTGAAGGCGCGCACGGCGGCAGCTCCCGACCTCGTCAGCGGTCACTTGCGACGTCGCCTCAAGCAGCTGCGAACCGAACGGACTTGGTCTCTCGACGCTCTCGCGCGTGCCTCGGGCGTGAGCCGATCGATGTTGAGCCAGATCGAGCGCGGGCAGGCCAATCCCACCGTGGGCGTAACATTCCGCATAGCGCGCGCTTTCGGGATTTCTTTGGCCGAGCTCCTGGAAGCCCCGGGCGCGACGACGAGCGTCACCGTCATCCGTACGCAAGACCGCGCCTACCACTATCGGTCGGACGCCGACTGCACGATCCGCACGCTGTCGCCGCTCAATCTCGAGAAAGACGTGGAGTTTTACGAAGTGCAGCTCAAGGAAGGGGGCGAGCTGCGCAGCGCGGCCCATTTTCGGGGGACGCGCGAGTTTCTCACCGTCCAAAAAGGGCGCGTCCGGGTGGAGTCTGGGTCCGACGTCGAGGACCTCGTCAAGGGCGATTCAGCCAGCTACCGAGCCGATCTCCCACACGCCATCGTGAACGTAGGCCGAGGTCCGGCCCATGTCTTTTTGGTGGATATCTACCGTACGAGTTGAGGCTCGTATCGGTACGACGCGAGGATCACAACGGGCCGAAGAGCGACGGATCGGGAGGGTCGGTCGCGAACCCCAGAATCTGGGCTCCCGCCGCCCTCGTGCCGTCGAGCACCGAGACGAACCTCGGATAGGCGAGCTTGTCGTCGGCCACGACGAAGACGGTCTTGTCGCCCCGTATATCCAGCATCTGCTTCAACTTGGGGACGAGCTCGGCCTGCGAAACTTGGGTGGCGTTGATGCGCATGTCTCCCTTGGCATCGACGTAGACCACGATCTGATCGGGAGGAACCTCGCTGATCTGTTCCACCTTCTCGGTGGCAGGGGTGCGCACGCCGATGTTCTTCTCGAGCAGGGGAGTCACCACCATGAAAATGATCAAGAGCACGAGCACGACGTCGACGAGCGGCGTGACGTTGATGTCGCTGTTGACTGCGGCCACCGGCCGGATGGCGATTCGCCTATGCTTCTTCATGGCTACTTCTTGACCTCTTCGACGGCGAGCTCGACCCCCCTCGCACCCGCCTTTTTGGCGTGATCCATCACCTTGCGCACGTCGCCGAGCTCCAGGACCTGATCGCCTTTCAGCAGCATTTTTCGGCCGGGGTTCTTGTCGAACTCATTGGCCAACTTGTCCTCGAGCGAGCCCTCGTCCACCCCCTTGCTTTCGATCCAGACCTTTTTGTCGGCAGTGACCGAAACGATGAGCGGGTCGCCCTCTTTTTTCTCACCCTCGGGGTTCATCGCCTTGGGAAGGTTCACGTCTTTGCCGCGCTGGAGCATGGGCGTGATCACCATGAAGATAATGAGCAGCACGAGCACGACGTCGACCAACGGCGTGACGTTGATGTCGTTTTTGATCCCTCTCGCACCGCCAGCACCGAAGGCCATCGTCCGACTCCAACGTTAAAGAGTGCCGCTCGTTTCAGCGCGCCTGCACGCGGGGGCCCGCATGCACGCTGGCCGGCCGTGCCGGCCCGGCGAGGTGCCTTGCCAGTACGTCGAGAAGCTCGTTCGACGATTCGGCAATGTCCACCGTGCGGGCCTCGATCCAGCCCTGGAAAAAGTTGTAAGTCATGACCGCCGGAATCGCGACCAAGAGGCCGAAGGCGGTGGTCACGAGTGCTTCGGCGATGCCGGCGGACACCGTCGCCAGCCCACCGGAACCGGATGCGGCCATCATCTGAAAGGAGTTCACGATGCCCATGACCGTTCCGAGGAGGCCGACGAACGGGGCCGTCGAGGATACGGTTCCCAAGATTCCTTGGCCTCGTTTCATGCCCTGCACTTCGCGCTGCGCCTGACGCTCGAGGGCGCGGGACACCGACTCGAAAACGAGGTCCGGATCCGCCCCGCGGGTCGAGCGATAAGCCTCGAGTCCCTGCGCGATGACCCGCCCGAGGTACCCGGTGTTCTGGCCCACGTCGACCGACGCCGCCGCCTCCATACCGCCTTGCGCGAACTGATCGCCCATCTTGCGCGCGAATTGAAGCGATTGCTTCTTGGCTTTGCGTAATGTGAGCCATCGTTCGCCGGCAGCAAAGAGCGACAAGATCGACATGACGGCGAGCACGCCCACGATGAGCCGGGCGAAAAGCCCCATGTGATGCCAAAGATCGGTCAACGTAAATTGCATGGCTTTCCTCTCTGCGGCCGTTCGGCCCGACGATCCTTTCGTTACTGCGCAACCACCCGAACCGGGATCACGTACTCGACACGCACAGGTCTCCCTTGGAACATGATCGGCGTGTACTTCCACTTCGGAAGGGCCTCGAGCACCGCTGGGGTTACGAACGGTAGTGGCTTGACGACCCGACAGTTTTGCAGTGAGCCATCCTCGGTGATGATGCATTTGACCAGCATCAATCCTTCGATCTTGGCTGCCATTGCCTCTTGCGTGTATTTGATATCGGTCTTCGTAACGAGCGTGGGTCGCGTCATTCCCGCACCGAAAGGAATGGCTCCCGTGCCGCCGAGCTGGCCGCCCACGACGCCGCCAACCACGCCACCGACCACACCCCCCACGACCCCTCCCTGAACGCCTCCCACGACGCCCCCCTCCTGGCCGCCGGGCTGGGGTTCCTCCGGTTTCTTACTCGCTTCCGGCTGCTCGGTCGGCTTCTCTTTCGACTGCACGACCGTATCCGGCTTTTTGATGACCTTGTGCTCCACCTTGGGTTTCGGCGTAGCGCCTCCGCCAGCCGGCGGAGGAGGGGGAGGAGGCGGAGGCGGCGGAGGATTGAAGAAGGTGACCGCGCGAAGATCCTTTTCGGCGTCGCTTTTCGGCCGCGACGACACGTAGATCGTCAAGGCAATCAGTACGGCATGAATGCCAAACGATAGCACTGCCCCGCGTCCGACCTGGCGACGTGGCAGATTTCGCTCGAGAACCGAATCGAACATGGTGCTACGTCTTCTTCACCGGTGCGGGCGTCGCCTATTTGAGAGCCGGTACTTCCTTCGTGAGGACGCACAACGCCGTCTTAGGCTCGCACTCTACCGGAAAATCAGGGTTGATGCCAGAACCCGTGGGTCTGCCCGCAGCCGGATCTGCTTCGGGCAAACATAGATCGGGCGCGAGGACGGGGTTACCCGCCATATCGAAGACCGGATCTCCATCGGCATTGAGTTGCTGACAGGAAACCGAGGGATAAACCGCGGTCACGTGATACGTAGCGACGCAACCGTCCTTCGTATAGGTGAGGTCGCCGACGAGCTGCGTGCCGGGCGCGGCGGGGGTGACGTAGAATCGGACGTTGGACCACTCGTATTTGATGCTCGTCGCGGGTACTGCGGGGGTCTCCATGGCATCGGGTCCCGCGTCCGCCGGAGGAGGTATGGCGGG
>DASWDH010000344.1:0-2921 GCA_036395495.1 Polyangiaceae bacterium | reverse complement strand
AGGGGTGATGGACGCGCGCAGCCGGATGCGCGCCGCCGCCGAGAAGGCCGGAGAGGCCTGGCAGCTCTTGCTGCAGGGCCACGCCCTTCCGAACATCGATCCTTCCCTTGCCGACGACGTCGATTTCCGCACCGAGCGGGCGGCGCTCGATCCGCCGGAAAATGGGCAGGGAACCAACGGTCATGCGACCTCGCCGGCCAACGGAAAAACGCACGCCAACGGTCACGCCAACGGCATTCACGGCCACGGAGCGGCAGGGGACGAGCTCGCGGCCTCGATGGCTTCGCGCACGTCGCTTGCCTCGATCGGCGGTCGGGATATCTTCGAAAAAGCCTTTCAGTTTCGAGCCGCGGACAACGCTCGCAAGATGGGCGTCTATCCGTTTTTCCGCCCTCTCGATCTGAATGACGGGCCGGAGGCGATCCTCGAGGGGCGCCGGGTCACGATGTTCGGTTCGAACAACTATCTCGGGCTCACCACCCACCCCCGCGTGCGCGAAGCCGCCACCGAAGCGATCAAGAAGTTCGGCACCAGCATGACCGGCTCGCGCCTGGTGAACGGCTCGATGAAGCTGCACAACCAGCTCGAGGAGAAACTCGCCGCGTTCTACGGAAAAGAGTCGGCACTGGTGTTCACCACCGGCTACCAGGTGAACCTTGCCACCATTTCGGCGCTTCTCTCGAACAAGAAGTGCGTCGCCGTCATCGACCGCAACGATCACGCTTCGATTTACGACGGCGTGCGCCTCGGCCAGGCGGTGGGTGCCCGCATGGTGCGTTACAAGCACAACGACCCGGAGTCGCTCGATCGCACCCTTTCCGAGCTCGCCCCCGACGAAGGCGCCTTCGTGATTACCGACGGCGTGTTCAGCGCCGAGGGCGAAATCGCGCGTCTGCCCGAAATCGTGGAGGTCGTGAAAAAGCACAAAGCTCGCCTCTTCGTCGATGATGCCCACGCCCTCGGAGTCATCGGTCCGAGCGGCCGGGGAACGGCGGCGCACTTCGGCATCGTCGACCAGGTGGACTTGATGGGCGGAACGTTCTCCAAATCGCTCGCCTCGATCGGCGGCTGGCTGGTCGGCGAGCGCAAGGTGCTCGACTACATTCAGCACTTCGCAAGCTCGTTCATGTTCGCGGCGAGCGCCGCTCCTCCCAGCGTCGCCGCAGCGATGGCCGCCCTCGACGTGATGCAAGAAGAGCCGTGGCGCATGGAGCAGCTTCGCAAGAACTACACGTACATGCGCGAGGAGCTGAAAAAGCTAGGGTTCGACGTCGGCCAGAGCCAAACGGCGGTCATTCCCGTCTATGTCCGCCAGGACCTGCGCACGATCATGATGTGGAAGGAACTCCTGGACGTGCACGGCGTCTACACGAACCCTTTCATCTCGCCCGGCGTCCCGCCCAAGCAGGCCATGCTGCGCACGAGCTACATGGCCACGCACACCAAAGAGCACCTCGACCGCGGCCTCGAGGCGTTCCACGCCGCAGGCAAGAAGTTCGGGGTCATCTGAGGATTTGACGCAGAGCGGACAGCCGCGGTACGCACGGGCCACTCATGACCGCTCTCATCCGCGAAATCCCGATCGGGGGGGATCTTCGACCGTTTCTCGACGTCGTCGACTACATCTATCGCGACGATCCCCTCTACGTGAGACCGCTCGACCTCGATCTCAAGGATCGGCTGAGCAAGAAGAACCCTTTTTTCCTCCACGCCGAGGGAACCTGCTTCGCGGCCTTTCGCAATGACCGGTGCGTGGGGCGTCTCACGGCACAAATCGATCGCTCCCACCTCGACCGCTACAAGGACGACGCAGGGTTTTTCGGCTTTCTCGACACGATCGACGACAGCGAAGTTTGCAAGGCGCTCCTCGATCGGGCCGCGGAGTGGCTGAAGGAACGGGGGATGAAGCGCATCCGCGGGCCGCTGTCGCTCAACATCAACGAGGAGCTCGGGTGTCTCGTCGAAGGCTTCGATACGCCACCGATGATCCTGATGCCGCACCACCGGACTTACCAGGGCGGACTCATCGAGAAGGCCGGGCTCGCCAAGCTCAAAGACTTCTATGCCTGGCGCTATGTCGTCGGCGACGTTCCCAACCGTGCGAACAAGGCTCACGACGAAATCGCCGGCATGGCCGAAGTGCGCACCCGCAAGATCGACATGAAGCATCTCGACCAAGAGGTGCGCGTCGTGATGGACATCTTCAACGACGCGTGGTCGGACAACTGGGGATCGGTACCGCTCAGCGAACCCGAGCTACGCAAACTCGCCGCCGATTTCCGACTCCTGTTGATACCCGAGCTCACCCGCGTCGCCTTCGTCGAGGGTGAGCCGGCGGCTTTCGCGATCGCCGTGCCGAACATCAACGAGATGATCAAGGATTTTCACGGCAAGCTTTTTCCGATCGGTCTGCCCAAGCTGCTCTGGCGGCTCAAAGTCGAGGGGCCCAAGACGGCGCGCCTCGTTCTGCTCGGCATTCGAAAGAAATATCGGCACGTGCGGAAATTCGCGGGGCTCTCGACCTATCTCTATGTCGAAATGAATCGCTCGGGGCAGCGCCTGGGAATCAAATGGGGCGAGCTGTCGTGGACGGTGGAAGACAATGCCCCGGTGAACGTCGGAATCAAATTCATGGGCGGAAAGATCTACAAAAAATACCGAGTCTACGAACGGATGTTGTGAACATGAGCGAAAACGAAAAGCTGAAGGTATTGGTCACCGGGGGTTCGGGGTTTCTGGGCTCTCACATCGCCGAGCAGCTCTCGAATGCGGGCCACCAGGTCGTCGCGCTCGTCCGAAAGAGCTCGAACCGCAAGTTTCTTTCGACGTTGCCCAACGTGTCGTTCGTCCATGGGGCCGTGGAAGATCCCGGCGCGGTCGAGTCGGCTGCTTCGGACGTCGACGCCATCGTCCACGCGGCG
>DASWDH010000343.1:0-1844 GCA_036395495.1 Polyangiaceae bacterium | reverse complement strand
CCTTTGGCACCTCATGAAGGATGCAGAGCTGCGCGACAATCCGCCGAACCCCGGCTACCAGCCAGGCGACCCATCGATCCGGCGCCTCCTGCAGGTGTACTCCTGCGATCGGCCGGAGATCTTCGAGGTCATCGCCGAAATGCGTCGCGTCGTCGATGCGTACCCTGACCGCATTCTCATCGGCGAGTTGTACTTGCCGCTCGAGCGCTTGGTTGCCTACTACGGCACGGCTGGCACCGGCGTGCATCTGCCGTTCAACTTCCACCTGATTCAAGCGCCGTGGAACGTGCGCGAGATTGCCGGTATGATCGCCGAATACGAGCGTCTGGTGCCCCCCGGCGAATGGCCGAACTGGGTGCTCGGCAACCACGACCAGCCGCGCATCGCGTCGCGCGTCGGCGTGCGCCAGGCGCGGATCGCCGCGATGCTGCTGCTCACGCTGCGGGGCACACCGACGCTCTATTACGGGGACGAGCTCGGCATGGTCGACCTCCCGATGCGTCCCGAGAAGGTTCGCGACGGCTGGGCCAAGAACGAGCCGGGCTTGGGCGTCGGGCGCGACCCGCAGCGCACGCCCATGCAGTGGAGCGCTGCGCCGAACGCCGGCTTCACGTCCGGCGATCCCTGGTTGCCGGTGCAGCCGACGTACGCGTCGGTGAACGTCGACGCCCTATCACGCGACGAGCGCTCGATCCTCACGCTCTACAGACGCCTCATCCAGCTACGTCGCACCCACTCCGCGCTCGCGCTCGGAGCGAAACGGCTCGTCGAGAGCCCGCAAGCCGTCCTCGCCTACGAACGCACGCATGGGACCTCCCGTATCCTCGTCGCGCTCGATTTCGAGGGCGCACCGAAGTCCGTCCCTCTGCCGGGAGGCCGCGGCACCGTCCTACTCTCCACGCATCTCGATCGCGAAGGCGAGTCGGTCGAAGGCGCAGTGGGCTTGCGCGCCGACGAGGGCGTCATCGTGGCCCTCGCCACCTAGATTGAGCGCGATGTTTCATTGCGAGGCCTCACGTTCTGTCCGATCCTCTTCGTCGGCGGGGATGTCGCACCTGATGAGGAATTTGACGCAACGTCTCGAGCTCGTTCTGCACGACATACGCCCGCACACGCCACAATGCCTGCACAGCCCCGCAATAGGCACCAGCGACCACGGCGCCAGCAGGAGGCGTGGATGGGATTCGAACCCACGTATGACGGTTTTGCAAACCGTTGCCTAACCGCTTGGCTACCACGCCGGAACCCAAACGCAGGAAGCCTACTCGCCCCTCGGCTCGGGTCAACGCCAATCAGCGCGCGATCCAGAGCACGAGCGCGGCCACGATGATGCGATAATACCCGAACGCTTCCAAGCCGCGGCGTCGCAGATAACGGAGGAATGCCGCGATGACCGCCCACGCCACGACGAACGAGACGAGAAGGCCGAGGGCTAACTGCGATGCGCCCACCGACGTGAAGAGCTCGCCGTGCTCCTTGTAGAGCTCGTACAGCGTGGCGGCGCCGAGGGTCGGGACCGCGAGCAGAAACGAAAACTCCGCCGCCGTCGCTGTCGACAGCCCCGCCAGCTGGCCGGCTACGATGGTGCACATCGATCGCGAGGCACCTGGCCACAAAGCAAAACACTGCCCTAAGCCAATCAGGAGCGCACGCCGGGGCGTCACTTGCTCCAGGCCCTCGATGCCGACAACGTGGCGCGCCGCCCGGGTGCGCTCGACCACCAGCATGAAGATCCCCCCGACGGCGAGTGCAGCCGCAACCGGAATCGGCCCGAAAAGATGCCGCTTGATGATCTTGCCGAGCGCGAGCCCCGCCACACCGGCCGGCACGAAAGCGATGGCAAG
>DASWDH010000342.1:0-5879 GCA_036395495.1 Polyangiaceae bacterium | reverse complement strand
GGGTGCCCCGAATGCTCTCGTCCGCGCGCTCGTCGGCGTCTTCGGGGCCAGGCGCACCCCGCGCCGCGAAGTTCGCGACGCCCATCTGGAGGCCGGAGACCTCTCGCGTGCTCAAAGCGATGAGGCCGAGCTGCGCGCCGCGATTTCCACCCGCGATGGCGACGGGACTCAGCTGCACTCCGTCGACCCCACCCGGCGCGAGCGACATTCCCCCCGCGATCTGGGCGCCTCGCACGCGCCGCGCGAAAGACAAGCCACCCGCGAATTGCGCCCCTTGGACATCGCCGTTCGCAATATCGACGAGGGCACCAATCTGCGCCCCCTCCACCGGTCCTCCCACGATGTTCGCGATGCCGGCGACCTGCGCGCCGCACACGAATGTCCCGGTCATGCTCAAGAGCGGCGAGAGCGCGATGCCGTGCACACCCTCCGAGTAGCCGCCCGCGAACTGCAGCGACCATCGCCGTACGGTGTGGTCGGGCTCCAGACTCGACGTCCCCACGAACGGCGCGAAATCGACGCCCAAGGTCACGAAGTGATACCCATCGCGCCGCCGGCACGGCCGCACGTCGGTGGCGGGGCGCTCGGCGACCGCCTGCGCGATCGGCTCGGCATCGGCGGATGTCGGCGCAGCTCTCTTCATCATCGCGGCGATGAGTTCCGCCGCTTCGTCGCGCACCAAGTTCACCGCCAGAAGCCCCAGCATTTCGGTCGCGCGTTCCGGCTCTTGCGGCAAGTCGACTTCGCGTGCGACGCTGCGGCCGTTGGCCTGCCGAAAGGTCATCAGCACGCGATGCTCGCCGCGCGAGCGAATCGAGATCACGGCTCGGCTACTCGGCGTGGCGGCCGACGTCGGTGCGTCGAGTTCTCGCTCGATGGCCGCGCGAATCTTCGTGGCATCGAGCCCGGCGGCGCCTGGTTCGATATCGAGCGCCAGCTCGCCTCGCTGAGCGGCAGGAGCTGGCGGTGGATCGGCCTTCGCCGCGTGCACGACGCAGAGCGCCGAAGTGCAGACCAGCAGTGCGCCGAAAAGAAATCGCATGTTGGCCTTCGTTCGCTCAGCGACGGGTGCCGTCCGCGTCGATCGTATCGAGAAGGGCTCGTGCTTCGCTTTGACGATAACCCCCGAAGCTGCCGTTCGCGAAGGGGGCCAGCGCCGCGCGCGCTTCTCCCAATCGACGGAGCCGCACCAAACAGAGCGCTCGGTTGTAGCGCGCCTCGAGAACGAAGGAGCCGGTCGGATCGGCGCTCAGGTAGGCCTCCCAAGCGGAGAGCGCCTGCGCCGGGTCGCGCGTCCCAAAATGTAGCCGATGGGCCCTGCGATAGAGCGCGAGCGGGTCAGGGTCCGCCGGGCGCTCCGCGGGTTCAATCGCGTCGTCGCTCACGGTCGGAGGAGAGCGTCCCTCGACGGTAGCGGGATCGGGCTTGCTCACGCTTTTCGGCAGAGGCGCGGCGTGCCTCGATGTTCCGGTCGTGGCGCTCCTCGGGGATGGCTCGTCCGGCGGAGCTCCGCCGCGTAGAGGGGACTCTGCGCTCCCCGCCGTCCCCTCACCGATCCGGTGGGTCACTGGGGGCGCCGGAACGGGTTTTGCGACGGTTTCGGCGTCGGTGTCGTTCACCTTCGGCGGCGCCGAGAAGCGGAGCGCGACGGAGATCGAACGCCAAGCTGCCGGCAGCTTGCTGGCCACCGCCGCCGACGCGGTCGCCCCTCCGAGCACCGCTGCGATCGGCAAAACCATCAAGAGCATTTTGGAGCGGCGTCGTTTGGCTTTTTGCAGTCCGGCCATGATCCGCGCTCGCGTCTCGTCCGCGCGATCGGGCGGCTCGTTCCCCTCGTCGCGCAGCGCTTGGATGGCGTCCTCGAGCTTCATCGGACTCCCTCTCGTTCGAGCACCGCGCGTAGTTTTTTTCGGGCGTGAAAGAGGCGGGTCCGAACGGTAGCCTCGGGCACGCTGGTGATCTCGGCCGCTTCCCGCGACGTCCGTTCCTCGACGTCGCACAGCACGAAGGCGACCCGCTGCTCGATGGGGAGCGTGTCGAGCGCCCGGCTGAGCGCCCGCGCCAAGTCCGCGCGCGCGGCGTCGTGCTCGGGCGTCCGGGAAGACGAAGGCGGCTCTTGCGCGAATTTCTCGATGGCCTTGCGGCGGCGCGCCGCGGCTCGCAGGTAGTGCCGCCCATGGTTGGCGGCGATCGAGATGAGATACGTTCGAAGACTCGATTCGCCTTCGAAGCGGCGCACGGCGGAAGGGAGCGTCACGAACACCTCATGGACGAGGTCTTCGGCGGCCCCGTCCTCGCCCAGCAGACGTCGAGCGAACGCGCGGACCGCGGCATGGTGGGAGTCGTACACTTCCGCCACGGCCGCCGGGTCACCCTGTCGGAGCCGTTCGATCACCCAGGTCTCTCCCCGATTCTCGAATCCAAGCAAGGGGGCAAACAGATCGCGCACGGTGCACCGTGTCGCGTCCACGTCGTCGAAAGGTTTGATGAATTTGGAGGTCACGTCATCGAGGGACTGCGGAGGTCGGGTACTGCTTAGCTTGGTGCCCGCACCCTCGCCAACCGTTCACTCCCTTAAATGACGTGCAGCTCCTTGAGAATCTTCATCAATGATCCCTTATCCTTGGCAGACGCCTCGAGGACCGAGCGCGTGATGGCCATGAGAAGCTGGGGATCGCTGGCCGAGAAAGCGACGATCCGACCCGATTCGGCGTCGACGGCGCGGCGCAGGCTCTCCTTGGCTGCAGGCTTACGCGACGCGACGATCAAACTCCCGCGCAAGACCGCCGTGAGGGTTGCCGGGCTGTCGGTGATCACGTCCGACATCGCTTCCGCTCTGGCTTCGATCGCACGATTCATCGCTTGCCGAGCTTTCTTGTCCGTTTTGGCGGCATCGACGGTGCTGACCAGCACCTGCTCGAGCGACTCCGGTTGCTTGGCCAGAAGCTCCCCGGTCAGCTTGGCCATGTTCGGATCTTTGAGATCGACGGTGGCCCGCTCGAGAAAACGTCTCATCAGAGCCGGATGGGTTCGCGCGACGTCATAGAACTGGTCGACCCAGTCCATGTGCTGATCGAGCACCTGCGCCATGTCCTGAAAGTTGGCGTGCCGCTGCTCCGATGACATCGAGTCGAGCACCTTCTCGATACCCTGCTGCTTGGCCGCGGCTCCGCAGCTCAAACTGACGACGCACCAAACCAACAGCAGAATCGCTCGTCGCTCCATCGTTTAGCGATACCGCTTCTGCAGGGTCGGACCATCCGCCGTTCGCCCCGGCAGATCACGGCGACTCGAGAAATTCTTTCGAATAGCGGACGCCTTTGGTCTCGAGGCGGAGGACATCCGTCGAGAGGCGCGTCACCAAGCCGTCGTAGTCGCGGACTTCGGGCGGCGACCACACCACCTCGGCCAGTGCCTGCAGCCTCGGAAGCAGCATGTACTCGGCGTGCTCGGGCGTCGCGACGTATTCCGACCAGAGGTTGGCCTGCGCTCCCAACACGAGTCCAGCCGAGGCGGTACTCGGGTAGCGGGGCACCGGCTCGAACTCGTAGACTTTTCGAAGTGGCAGGTAGCCACCGATCGCCAGCGGCTCGGCCGGATCATCCGACTGGTACTGATCGAAATAGCAGAACGTCGTCGGCGTCATGATCACGGGATAGCCGCGCGCCATGGCCGCCATGGCTTTGTCCTCCCCACGCCAACTCATGACCACCGCCTCGGGGATCGTGGGGCCGTCGGCAATCTCGTCCCATCCGACGGCCTTTCGACCCTTCGACTTCAAGAAAGCGGCGATGCGCCCGATGAAGTAGTTTTCGAGGCTGGACACGCCGCCGAGATTTTCGCGCGCGATCACCTCTTGGGCGATCGGACTCGACTCCCACTGCGTCGTGAGAACCTCGTCTCCGCCGATGTGCACATAAGGACCGGGGAACAGGTCGACGACCTCGGTCAGCACGTCCTCGAGAAATTGGAAGGTGCCTTCGCTCGGGCAGTAGACGTCGGCGAAGATGCCCCAGGTCGTCGCTGTCTCGAACGGTCCAGGGGTGCAGGCGTACGCGGGGTACGACGCCAGCGCCGATAGGCAATGCCCCGGCATTTCTATCTCGGGAACGATCGTCACGTAGCGATCTCGCGCGTAGGCCACGATGTCGCGGATCTCATCTTGCGTGTAGAAGCCGCCATAGCGTTGGCCGTCGTATGCGGACATGGGCCCCGGCCGTCCGACCACGGTCTCGCGTCGAAATGCACCCACTTGGGTGAGAAGTGGATACTTCTTGATTTCGATTCGCCATCCTTGATCGTCGGTGAGGTGCCAGTGAAACGTGTTGAGCTTGTAAGAAGCGAGAAGGTCGATGTAGCGTTTGACGAAATCGGGTGAAAAGAAGTGCCGGCTCACGTCGAGGTGGGCGCCCCGATACGCAAACCGAGGGGCGTCTTTCAGATGAACGCGAGGCGCCTTCCAGGCGACATCGGTCGCGGCGGACGACGACAAGATCTGCCAAGGGAAAAGCTGGGTCAGCGTTGCGATGCCGTAAAAGAGGCCGGCCGTCGTCTTGGCGCGCAGGTCGACGATGTCCGTATCGACGTCGATTTCGTAGCCTTCGTTCTCGGTGATTGCCCCATCGAGCGCGAGGCGAATTTCCGGCGCTGCGCCGGGAGCTCCCACCGGTAGCTCGAATCCTGTCGCGGTGCGGAGCCGCGCCGCCAGGGTCTCGGCGAGCCGCCCGATCTCGGGATCGCTGGTATCGGCCGCCACATGGGTGCTGGCCCGCAGCTCGAAATCCCCGTCCACCAGCTCGACGGCGCGCGGGAAGGGGACGAGCGCATACCGTTGGAAGACGGGGGACGGAATCTTGGGCGTTTTGGCGTCGCTATCCAAAAACTCGCAGGCTACCGAAAATAAGCCAAAAAAGAGCGCTACGAAGCTGCCGATACCTGCCCATCGAAATCGTGCCGCGGGTCTCACCATGGTGTGTCCATGCCGAGAACGCTCGCCTCCTTCGCCACCGGTGCAAAATAATGTCGTGAAAGGCGGCGCCTGCGTCTGCTCTGGATCTTCAGCATCAAGTGGTCTAGGTGAGACAAGATGAGCTACACGGCAGAATCCCATCGTTACGAAAGCATGACCTATCGCCCGTGCGGCAAGAGTGGTCTCAAGCTGCCCCTGCTGTCGCTCGGGCTGTGGCACAACTTCGGCGACACGACGCCGCTCAGTGTGCAACGCGAGCTTCTGCGCACCGCGTTCGATCTCGGCATTACCCATTTCGATCTCGCCAATAACTACGGGCCGCCGTTCGGCAGCGCCGAGGCCAACTTCGGCCGCCTCCTGCGCGAGGACTTCGAGTCGTATCGGGACGAGCTGGTGGTCTCCACGAAGGCGGGATGGGACATGTGGCCGGGGCCGTATGGTCAGGGGGGTGGCTCGCGCAAATACGTGCTGGCGAGCCTCGACCAGAGCCTCAAGCGAATGAAGCTCGACTACGTCGACATCTTCTACTCGCATCGCTACGACGCCGACACGCCTCTCGAAGAAACGGTGGGTGCGCTGGCGACAGCGGTGCAGCAGGGCAAAGCGCTTTACGTGGGCATTTCGTCTTATTCGGCGGGAAAGACCCGGGAGGCTTCGGCGCTGCTTCGCGACGCGAAGGTACCGTGCCTCATTCATCAGCCGTCGTACAACATGTTCAACCGTTGGATCGAAAAGGGTCTGCTCGACGTGCTCGGCAAAGAGGGCATCGGGTGCATTCCTTTTTCGGCGCTGGCGCAGGGGCTCTTGACCAACAAGTACTTGAACGGCATCCCCAGCGACGCGCGCATCAATCGACCCGGCGGCACCACGCTGCGGCCGGAACATCTGAGCGACGAGAACCTCGCCCGCG
>DASWDH010000341.1:0-7462 GCA_036395495.1 Polyangiaceae bacterium | reverse complement strand
CCTACGATGAGGGCCATCGCCGCGAAGGAGAGCGCCGTCAGCCGGCCTTCGCCGAAGAGGATGATGAAGAGCGTCGAGAGGAGGGGGGTGAAGTAGGCGAACGTGCCGATGACGCGGGGGTCGCCGGCTTTGAGCGCGCGGTCCCACAAGTAGAACGCGGCGCCCATGTGGCCGAGGCCGATCCACGCGAGATAGGGGAGCTCGGCGGCGGCGGGAGTGTAGCGCGGCTCGAAGAGGAGGTGGCACGCGAGCGAGAGGAGACCGGAGAGGAGACAGAAGGTCGCGATGGTCGAGGTGGGGAAGGTCCCCATTCGTTTGGTGAGAAGCGAGTAGGTCGACCAGATCAAAGCAGCCGCGAGCGCCAAGAAGTAGCCGGGCGCGGCTGCTCGTTGAAAGCCGAGCCTGCCCCCGGTGACGAGAAGGGCCGCGCCGATGAAGCCGACGAG
This sequence comes from Polyangiaceae bacterium, assembly GCA_036395495.1. Taxonomy (GTDB): domain Bacteria; phylum Myxococcota_A; class Polyangia; order Polyangiales; family Polyangiaceae; genus DASWDH01. Next base: position 7,016 of record DASWDH010000341.1, on the reverse strand, counting down.
CGCGCCGACGACGTGACGAGGGCGAAGGTTCGTGCCGGGGACGATGAGTGGGCTCAAGACGACGATGAGCAGTGGCCACAGATAGTTGATGAGGTTCGATTCGACGGGGGGCGCGAGGCGCAGCGCCATGAAAAGACAGAAGTGGTACGCGAAGAGGCCATAGACACCGAGCAAGAGGATCGCCGGCGGGGTGCCGCGTAGGCGGATGCCGCGAACGCCAGAGAGCGCGCCGAGCAGCAGCGAGGTACCGACCAGAAAGAAAGGGGGGACGTGTCGGAGCTTGATGCCGAGGACGGCGAGCGTCGCCCAGAGTGCGATGGCGGCAAGCGCATCGAGCGTGGCGCGGCGGGATCTTCCATCGCTCATGGCCGCCGTTGAACAACGAGGCTGGCGGCGGTCTGCGGTGCGGGGGCGAGTTTGTCCCACGCGTAGCCGAGGATCACCTTGATGACGAGGGCGTTGCTGGCCGGCGTCAAGCCTTCGCCGATCGCCGCGTTCAGCTCGACGCGCTCGATCGAGAGCAGGTCGGCCGCCTCATAAAGGTAGTGCTCCTGCTCCTCCCAGCCTTCGAAATGGGCGATGGGGCCGAAGCCCGCGTAGTACTCCACGCCGACGGCGACCGTCCCGGCGATTTTGACTTTGGCCATGAACGCAGGCTCGAAGCTCGGACCCTCTTCCGAGTCAGGACCGGCAAGTGCAGTGTCCAGGATGGGATTGAGCATGACGATCCACCGGTCGTCTTCCCAACCGATGATCGGGCGCATCTCGGTGCCCCACCGGTTGCGATCGTACGATTCGGGGAGACGCGAGATCTCGAAGTTGACGCCGAGCCGCCAGTGGGGGTCCCACTCGGGAGGCATCACGAACTTCGAGCGGAGCTTGCTCCCGGCGTAGTCGAACGCGCCGTCGCCCCGCAGCGTCGTTTGAAGGTAGGCTCCAATCTCCCACCATGGCAGCACGCCGAAAGATGGCTCCAGGGTGAAGTGCGTCTGGGCGTGAGGAGGTAGCTCGGGCGGGGGCGCCGTCTTCTGTCCGCTCGGCGTGGTGTTCACGTGCAGCTCGACCCCGGGCACACCCGGAGCATTGGCGCTGCCATCGTACACCTGGATTTCCCACGAATCGACGGCCCATGCGCTCGCCGGGGCAAGCGCAACGGCAAGCATGACCGAGGCATGACCGAAACGAGGAAACATGAGGCCCTTCTATCGGTAGATGCTCCCTCCGGCAAATCGGCGAGCGCAAGGCAGCTACGCTTGCGCGCTCGCGGCTGAGATGCCGCGGATGCATTGGAGCTACTCGCGCTACATCGCCGCTTTGGGCTAGATTGCCGCATGCTCGATTTGCGATTGGGCCGACGAACGATTCTGATAGGGTAAGTAGAATGGGAAAGAACCAGGTGGGGGCCTGCGCCGTGTGCGGCGTGGTGCAGGTGGTGTTTTGGATCGACCGCGTGGCATGGGAGGAGGCCTCGTCCGGTTCACGCGGCCAATGGTTGTGCGAGCATTGCGCACCGAAGGTGCGAAGCCTGAGCCCGTTGCAATTGGAAGCCGTCCTTCATCGTCGGGACCTGCCGAGCGGTGTCGACCTGCGTTCGTCGGGAACCATCCGGGTGGCGGATGGCGCGACGCACAGCGTCCTGGTCGTCGAAGACGATCCAGAGTTGCGACGATCGCTGAAGAGCGTGTTCGAAGATGACGGTTTGGAGGCTTTGGTGGCGCACAACGGCAAAGCCGCCATCGAGCTGCTCCGAAGCGGCGCTCACCCGCGACCGTGTGTCATTCTTCTCGATCTGATGATGCCGGTGATGAACGGTTGGAATTTTCTCGATTGTCTACGCCGGGATGCTAGCCTCGTCGACATTCCGGTGATCGTGATGACCGCCTTTCACTCGCTCTCGAAGCACGAAAGGGTCACCCAGGCCTTGCGCAAACCCGTCGGTCTGGAAAGCCTGCTCCGAGCCGTTCGAAAGGCGTGCTGATCCGACGCGGCGAACGCGCGGGGATCCATGGCGAGCTTCCCCAATCCCAACGTCCGTCGAGCCAGCGAAGAAGCTTTATTCGAACCCTGCGAGCGTTCGAGGGAGCGGCTGGTCCAGTGCTTCGCTCGGCAAAACCCGGCGCTCTCTCCGGACGAGGTGCTCGCCGCCGCGCAGCGCACGATGGAATGGCTGCTCTTTTTGCGTTTGTCCGAGGAGCGCGGGGCACAGCGACCGGGGTCTCTGCGCTCGCTCGCCGGTCTCGCCGGCGTCTATCCCAGGCTCTGCCGCGGCCGAAGCGCGCTCGAGCCTTCGCTAGCGCTTGACGACGCGTCGTTCCGGGAGGCGCTTGCTCCCCTTTGCGAACCCGAGAGCGCCTTGGCGACGGCGCCCGTCGACATGTTGGGTCACGTCTACGAGCGATCGCTCGGCAGCGGAACGCCGCACGCCCGCAAAGCGGGTGGGGTTTACTACACACCCGATCACATCGTTCGCTACGTCGTCGAGAGCACGGTGGGCGCGCTGATCGAGGGGCGTACTCCGGCCGAAGTGCCGAGGCTCGCCGTTCTCGATCCCGCCTGCGGAGCGGGGTCGTTTCTCTTGGGCACCTGCCGGCTTCTGTTCGACTGGTACCGAGCTTGCCACGGTAACGGTACGCTTCGGCTCACGACGGTTAGGCGGCAGCAAATCGTAGAAAAGCACGTCTTCGGCGTCGACCTCGACGGACGCGCGGTCGAGCTCACCAAGCTATCGCTGGTGTTGCTCGTGCTGGAAGGCGCGGCCGACGAGTTTCCTCACGAGGATCTCGAAGCCTTGCGCGAGCGCATGCTGTCGCGGCTCGATGTGAACATTCGGCGCGGCAACTCGCTCGTCACGGCGGAGTTCGACTACGAAGAGCACTTCGCTGACATCTTCGCGGAGGGGGGATTCGACGTCGTCATCGGCAATCCGCCGTATCTGTCCTACGGCGGGCGGCAAGCGGCGCCCCTTGCACCTTCCCAACGGAAGTACTTCGCCGAGCATTACCAATCGGCCGGGTGGGCGACCGCACATTCGTTCTTCATGGAGCGGGCCGCCAAGCTTCTCTCGCGGCAACTCGTCTCCTTCATCGTGCCCGACCAGGTCGGTCATCTCGAGGGATACCGGTCCCTGCGCCGACTCCTCGCGCAGCACGGCGGCCTCGCCGAGGTGAAATATTGGGGAGAGAACGTGTTCAAAGGGGTGGTGACGCCTTCCCTCACCTTCCTTCTGGATAAATCCGAGCGCCTGGCGCCCGAGACGCGCATCGTGAGCCGGGATGGATCCGAACAACGAGGGAGCATCGAGCCGGGCGACGGATGGACCTTCTCGTCCTCTTTGCGATTGCTGGAAAAACTCGGTAGTGACGCCACATCGATTCGTCCCTGGATTTCCGACTGCGGAATTCGCACGACCGATGCGAAGAAGCAGGTGGTCGAGCTGGCCCGCGGCAGTGGAGAGTTCGTGCCGGCCCTGGAAGGCAAACAGATTGGCCGCTACTGGTGCTCGCCGCCCGAGGTAGCGGTCCTTCTCGATACGGACGCCCCCCTTTTCCGGAGTCGAGTCGACAAATACGCGAAAGCCGAATTTCTCATCCGACAGACGGCCGCATATCCGATCGTGGGCCCGCGCGAGCACGCAACGTATTTTCGTAACTCGCTCCACGCCCTCTATCCGCCCGACGACGGCTCGGACGTGCGGTACCTCGTGGGGCTTCTGAACTCCAAGGTCCTGCGCTTCGTTTATGTGGCGATGATCCGCGAAGCTCGTCAGCGGGTCTTCCCACAGGTCAAGCTGCGGGCGCTCGGCGCGCTCCCGATTCGCCGCATGCGATTGGACGTGCCGGCCGAGCGAGCGCAGCACGATCGCGTGGTCGAGATGGTCGAAGCGATGCTCGGCTTGCAACGCGGCATACGAAACGAAAAAGCGCCCGCAGACAAGGACGCGCTCTGCGCTCGCGCCAAAGAACTCGACCGTGCGATCGATGCCGACGTCTTTCGTATTTACGCGCTGAGCGACCGCGAGATCGCGCGGGTCGAGGATACGATTGGAGCGCTCGCATCGCCGCCCTAGCCATGGCACTTTTGAGCCCGCTCGGCGTGTGCAACTTCCGTCCGCTTCGCGAGGTACGATTCCTGCGGCACACCGTTCATGATGCGCAAGCTGGAAACGTATCGGCGAAAGCGTGATTTCGGGGTGACCCCCGAGCCCCCCCCGACGTCTTCACGCGCGAAGCGGGCGGCGGCGGCGCCGACGTTCATGGTGCACAAGCACGACGCGACGCGCCTTCACTATGACCTGCGACTCGAGATGGACGGCGCGCTGGCGAGCTGGGCCATTCCCAAGGGACCGAGCTTCGACCCGCAGGAGCGCCGCCTCGCCGTCCAGACCGAAGATCATCCGCTCGAGTATGGGAGCTTCGAAGGTCGCATTCCGGAAGGGCAGTACGGAGCCGGCGACTCGATGATCTGGGATCGCGGCGCTTACGAAACCGATCCACCCGGTCAAGCGAGCGCGATGCGCCGCAAGGGGCATCTCTACTTCGAGCTCAGGGGCGAGAAACTCAAGGGGCGATGGCACCTCGTGCGGACGCGGTATCTCCCCGGGGAGACCCCGCAATGGCTCTTCTTCAAGTCGTCGAAAGACGAGTGGGCTCGAAAAGACTACGACGTCGTCACCGCACGTCCGGAGTCGGTCGTGAGTGGACGGCGCATCACCAGGGGACCGCTGCGCGCCCGCACCTTGCGCGAGCACCAACTCTCCCCCGAGGAGCTACTGCATCGTGCATCGGCACCGCCCGCCACCCCGATGCTGCTCGCCGTCTCGCACGGCAAATCCACGCTTCGCGCGTGCAGTCACCCCGCGAAACCTCCGCGCCTCAGCGCGGCTCTCGAGCGCGCATCCTCCACGCTGCCGGTCGCCGAAGCCGTTCTCGCGGGGAACCTCGAATCGGGTGGAAAACGCTTCGTCGCGACGGACCTCCGCTGGCTCGACGGCGAAGATCTGCGCCGCCGTGCCCCCTCCGAGCGCCGCGATCTACTCGAGAGCGTGTTGGCCAACGCGACCGACATCGAGCTCGCCCCCCGCGAAACCACGAAACTCGCTCGCCGACCCCGCGCGCCCCGTTCCGCCCCAGCAAAGTCGTTCGCCTAGCCAACCACGAAACCTCCCCCCTTGACGGTGTGGAACAAATCGCATATATGTGCTTAATCAAGATGCCTGCCGAAAGCCTCCCCCCTCTGGGCCGTACCAAGGAGACGGGCTGGGGCGGCTACCGCGTCGGAGCAGGGCGAAAGCCGAGGGGAAAGCGCGCGCTGGTGACCCACCAACCCCGCCCTGCACTGGCTCCTCGCTTTCCCGTTCACGTCACCCTGCGCTTCCTCCCTCACATCTGGAACCTTCGTAGCCGGCGCAGCCTCCGCGTTCTTTCGGCGGCCTTCGCGGAGGGAGCTGACCGCTTTGGGATGCGCATCTGCGAGTTCTCGTTTCAGGGGAATCACATGCATTTCGTCGCCGAAGCGGCGGGCGCCTCCGCCCTTTCACGCGGGATGCAAGGGCTCTCGATCCGCATCGCTCGAGGGCTCAACCGGATGATGCGTCGAGCAGGAAAGGTGCTCGCCGATCGGTTTCATGCCCGCATCCTGCGCACACCGATCGAGGTGAGGCGCGTCGTTCGCTACGTGCGGAACAACCGCGATATCCATCGAGTACGCTGGGGTCAAGCGAGGCTCGGAATCAGCGATCCCTACTCGTCCGCCTCACGCGATCACGGCATCGTCCTTCCCAACGCGCGCACGTCGTTGCTCGTCGGCGCGCGAGCAGGGCCTTCCTAGCGACGCTCAGCGGTGAGTCGCTCGCACACGTCAAGGCCGCGTCAAGGTGAAACTCTGCGCCGAGGAGCAGCCGGCGACCCCCTCGGTCGTGCAATCGGCGTGGTTATTGGTTTGCGGCGAGTAGGTGACGGTGCCGCTCAAGGTGTTGCCATTCAGATCGGCCGCGACGGTGCCGTTCGTCGTCCACGTGCAGCCGCTACGCATTTGCATGACCGTTCCGATGATGAGCGCTTCGATGTGACTGCCGCTGACCTTGCCGTTGTAGGACCTCGAGCCGAACGCGCCTTCTAGAGCGAGCGCCGCCGCGCCGTTGACCTGAAGCGATACGTCTTCGCCCGATTGCGCGGCGGTGACTTGGACGTCGGCCATCGCTCCCGTCACCCACACGCCCGGGCAGGAGTTGACGCCGTTGGTTACCTGTCCCGCGTACGCTCCGCTCACGTCGACAGGCTGGGTGTAATCCGAGCCACTGCACGCTGCGGTGGCCACGGTGACGCACATCAGCAAGATTCGGCCATTCATGAAGTCCTCCGCCGTGGACTTTAGCGTAAGGCTCGAAGACGGAGTAGCACTCTAAGCCCATGGACGCGCCGCAGGTGCCGTGGCAATGCCGAAGTCACCATGTCGGGCCGGCCTTTCGTGTACATCGGAGGCGACGACGACACCATCGCCGTCCATCGTATGGATCCCGCCACCGCCGCGCTCACGCCCGAGCACCGCGTGGAGGCCGGCCGGCATCCGTCCTTTCTCGCGTTTACGCCCGACAAGAAGTTCGTCTACGCGGTCAACGAGTTCGCGAGCGCGGTAGCCGCCTTTGCCGTCGATCCGAAAACCGGCGGTCTCGCTTTCATCCATCGCATTGCCTCGGAAGGGAGCGTCCCGGCTTACGTCTCGCTCGACAGGCGTGGAAAGTTCGTCCTCGTCGCCAACTACGAGGGAGGCACCGTCGCCGTGTTTCCCATCCAAGGCGATGGTAGTCTGGGCAGGCCGACCGATGTCCGAACGACCGGCGTCAATCCGCACTCGATCGTCACCGACCCGAGCAATCGCTTCGTCTTCGTCGCCAACAAAGGCTCCGACAAGATCTCGCAGTTCTCGTTCGACGGCACGCGCGGCACACTCACGCCCAACACGCCGCCCGACGTCGCGACACCAAAGGGTGCCGAACCTCGTCACATCGCCTTTCACCC
>DASWDH010000340.1:0-6418 GCA_036395495.1 Polyangiaceae bacterium | reverse complement strand
ACGAGCTCGCCGAGGGCGATGCGCTCTTGCGGGCACCCTTCTTGACCGGCGCCGACTTGCGCGTGGTCTTCTGTCGCTTGGTCCGAGCCTTTTTCTTAACTTGCGACTTCCTTCGTTTCATTTTGGCCGACTTGCGGCGATCGTGTTTGCCCATTCGTAAGAGCTCCTAGCCAAAGGAGAATTGCCCTAGGTTGGCGGCGAAAGCAAGTCCGCAAACGTCGCCGCATCCATCGTTCGGCCGGGTAAGTCATCGCGGCTCAGGCCATGGGATGACACATGCTTGTCACGATTTACTTGCTGACCTATTGAAGCCTAAGTAGGCTCCGCTCGCCCTTCGCCCCAGGACCTCCATGCTCGGCTGGAAGAAACGTGACGGCGCCTTTTACGAGGCGTTCGAGCAACAGGCCGCCTGTCTCGTCGAGGCGACGAAGCTCTTGGCGGGTGTGTTCGTCCACATCGACAAGGCGGGCGAAGCCGCCGAGAAGATTCGCGACTTGGAGCACAAGGGCGACAAGATCACCCACGATACGATCGCGCGACTGCACCAAACCTGGATCACGCCGTTCGACAACGCCGATATTCGCCGGCTGGTGACCGCCCTCGACGATGTCCTGGATCTCACCGAGGCCGTCAGCGAGCGCGTCGTCATTTTCGAGATCCAAGCGACGCAGGACGATGCCCAGGAGCTTTCGAAGGTGCTCGTGCGCAGCTGCGAAACCGTCGCCCGGGCCATCCACCTTCTGCCCACCCTCAAGCGATCGCAAGAAATCCTCGATGCTTGCGTCGAGATCAACCGCCTCGAGAACGAAGCCGATCGCGCCTACCGCCACGCGCTCGCCACGCTCTATCGAACGAGCGGCGTCCCCGGTCAGTCACTCTACGTCCTCAAGTGGCGCGACATCTACGACAACCTGGAGGCGGCAACCGACCGGTGTGAAGACATAGCCAATATCCTCGAAGGGGTCGTGCTGGAGTACGCCTGATGAGCGCCGCGCTGATCGCGATGATCGCTCTGGCGCTCGCTTTCGACTTCATCAACGGGTTTCACGACGCCGCCAACTCGATCGCGACCGTGGTGTCGACGCGTGTCCTCTCGCCCCGCGCGGCCGTGGTGTGGGCGGCTGCGTTCAACTTCATCGCCTTCAAAGTCTTCGAGACGCGCGTCGCCGGCAGCATCGCCAAAGGCGTCGACCCCACGGTCGTCTCCTTGTCCTTGGTCGGGGCCGCGCTCGTCGGAGCGATCGTGTGGGACCTCATCACGTGGTGGATGGCTCTTCCGACCTCGTCCTCGCACGCCTTGATCGGCGGGCTCGCCGGGGCGGCGATCGTCAAAGCCGGCGCCGGATCGCTCGACATGGGTTTTTTTCTCAAGACCGCCCTGTTCATCGTCATTTCGCCGGTGCTCGGGATGATTCTCGGCGCGACGCTGATGAGGCTTCTCGTCTTCCTGTTCGGCGGCAGGTCGCCGAGCGGAGTGGATCGCACCTTTCGCCGTCTCCAGCTCGGTTCGGCCGCGCTTTATTCGCTCGGCCACGGGGGCAACGACGCGCAAAAAACCATGGGCATCATCGTCGCTGCGCTCGTCGCGACGGGCCATATCGCGGTTCCGGCCGGGCAGAAGCCGGAAGTTCCCTTCTGGGTCGTGATTGCCTGCCACGCCGCTATGGCTCTCGGCACCCTGTCTGGAGGATGGCGGATCGTGCGCACGATGGGGATGCGCATCACCAAGCTCGCGCCGGTCGGCGGCTTTTGCGCCGAAACCAGCGGTGCCGCCACTCTTTTTCTCGCTACGTGGCTGGGGGTGCCGGTGTCGACGACACACACCATCACCGGCTCCATCGTCGGGACCGGCAGCGTGCGCAAGCTGTCCGCCGTCCGCTGGGGAGTGGCAGGACGCATCGTTTGGGCATGGGTCCTGACCGTGCCCGGCTCTGCCGCGATCAGCGCCGGCAGCTACTATGTTGCCACTTGGCTAGGTATTCCGGCCTGAGGGTGTCAACCCGAGGAGGCACCCTCGAGTGCGCGTTCTTTGCCGCGAACCTCGAGGCGATAGCGGCTATTGACCGTTTCGATGTAGAAGATCTCGCGGCCAGCAACCCGCAGCACCCGTCGCACGGGCGTCGTCACGTATTCGTGCATGCCGTCGGAAAACTCGATTACGATAACCGAGCCCTTGCGAGGAGCGCGAACCAACCTGCCGGCGACCGCGCGGGACCCTCGGCCCAGCTTCCGAAGAATGACCTGCACACTTTGGATGCTAGCACCTCGCTCCGCGGCGTCTAGGGTCCCTATTGGGCCACCAAGCTTTTTCGATCGCCGAGCCATGGAACCAGGTGGCTATCATGACTCCGCGCATCGAGACGCGACAGCCCTACCGGCGATCCCGAAAAAGTCTGGGGACTTACGGCCCCGATGCTCAAGGTTTCGTCACGCCGGGCGCACCTTTGCCGGCAAAGTAGGCCCGAAGGACCTCGCGCGCGACGACATTCGCCTTGGCCCGCCAGCTCGGCGTGTTGATCACCAGCACCGCCATGGCGATCTCGGGCGCGCGGCTCGGCGCAAACCCCACGAACCACGTGTAAAACTGCTGCGTCTCCGCGCGTGTGAGCGTTCCCGTTTTTCCCGCAATCGTGATGTTGGGAAGAAAAGCGCGCCCCTCGCCGTCGTGAAACGCCCGGTAGCTCGTTCCGGCCGTGACTGTGCTCTCCATCATGGACGTAAGCGCCACGGCCGTTTCCGGATGCACGGCGCGGCGTAGAACAATGCGCTTCGGCGCCTGGTAGACCGTGCCGGTGGGGTCGCTGACCGATTCGACGAGAACGGGACGAAGCATCTCGCCTCGATTGGCGACCGTGTTCGCGATGGTCGCTGCCTCGAGCGGCGACATGGTCGTATTCCAAAAGCCCGCCGCCGTGCGGGCGAACCCGAGCCTGTCATCGGGAATGTGGATGGCGCTCGCCGCGACCGGCACATCGAATGGAACGGCATCGCCGAAGCCGAAAGCTCCCGCCATGGCCGCGAGATCCACCGGGGCGAGGTTCTTGAGCGCGAGCCGCGCAAAGACCGTATTCAGACTGCGTCCCATCGCCTCACCGAGGGTTGCGCACCAGCGATCGCGCCTGGGATCCTCGACGAGATCGAGGGCCGTGATGCGGCTCTCGCCACCCGAATAACACTGTTTCGAATCGGGCGAGAGGCCCGCGGTTTCGACGAGCGCAGCCCCCGTTACGATTTTGAAGATGCTCGCCGCAGGGGCGTTCGCCTCCGCGCACAAATCGCGCACCGGCCCTTTCGCCACTTGGCTCGCCCACACCAGAACGCGTCCGCCCGCCGTGTCGAGGACCACCACGGCCGCTTCCGGAAAAGCGTACTCGCGCAGGACCCGCTGCGTCGCTCGTTGCAATTCGGGGTCGAGCGACAGTCGCGCCACGCGCCCGATGGGACCAGGCGCGACCGCCTGGTCGCCCTGCAGGACCACCTTGTCCATTTCGATACCGGCGAGCGGCGGCAGCGCCGGCGGTTTTCTGACTTGGCCGACCGAAGGGCGCGGGGCAGAAGCGGGGTGGGTTTGCGCTTCGTCGGCATTCGCCCGGTGCTGCACGAGCGGCACGAAGGCGGCGACGCACGTGGCTGCGGCAACGAGACCGATCCAAGGACGCATGGGACGACCAACGAATTAGCCGCCCGCGGCTGCGGAGGCCAACTTCTGGTCTCGAAAGCGGCCGGTCACTGCGCGCGCAGGCCGTCCGCCGGGCGAAGCCGAGCGGCGTAAAGCGCGGGCAACGTCGTCGCGAACAGGCAAATGATCATGGCTCCCACGCCGGTGAGCAGGAAATCTTGCAGGCTCACCTCCACCGGTAACCGTGAAATGAAATAGACTTTGGGATCGAGAGGAAATGCGTAGGCAAGCAGTCCTTTGCAGGCGGCGAATCCTAAAATCAGTCCTAGCGCCGTGCCCACCAAGCCGATGAATGCGCCTTGGTAAACGAACGTCCGCAAGATCGCGTTGTCGCTCGCCCCCATCGCCTTGAGCACGGCGATTTCCTTTTTCTTCTCGAGCACGATCATGATCAGCGTCGCCACGACGGTGAAGGCGGCAACCAAAATGATGAGCGCCAGAACGCTGCTCATGCTCACCTTCTGAATTCGCAACGCGGTGAAGAGCCCATGATTGAGCTCTTCCCAATCCATCGTGTGGTAGAGCCCATTGGCGAGCATCTTGTCGATGTCGCGCGAAATGGCGCGGGCCTTGTCGATATCGGCAACCTTCATTTCGACGCCGGTCACCGTGTCACCCTGATCGTAGAAGCCCTGAGCTTCGTATAAATCGGTGTAAACGAGCTTGGAGTCGTACTGGTCGAAGCCGGCCTCGAAGATCGCGATCACCCGAAACTGCTTTGCGATCGGCGGACGAATGCTGCCCTGGCTGAAGGTGTAGCCGATCGTCGGCGAGGTCACCTGGATGCAAGCACCGAGCGACGCGCCCAGATTTTTCGCGAGCGTGCTGCCCACGACGATTCCGGCCATTTTCGTGACTGCTTCGGCGCTCGAGCAGGGGTCCGGCACCACGTCATCGGGCAAGACGTCCTCTTCGGGAAGCTCGCTCTTGTAGCCGCCTTGGGGAACGAACGAGCCGCGCGGCGCGCCGGGCGCGAGCGTCAGCGCGGTATTGCCGCCGGCAGCGTTCTCCGCCGACGTGTCATCGCCCGGCAGATCGACGAGTCGCAGATCGCGGGTGTCGGAAGCGGCGCCCCCGTCGCCTGCGAGGCGCTCCTCGGGTAGCGAAGCTTCGATCGCTCGAAGCAAGGCGAGGTTGCGGCCCGCGTCATCGTGCGAAGGTTCGAAATCCAGGCCGGTCGATCCGGATGTAGGTGGAGCGGGCGCGGCAGGCAGGTTCTCCGGTGCCGCGGGGGGCAGCACGATCATGCCCGGCGGCGAGTCCCCGGTCCGCGGCGGCGGCGCCGCGCCGGGACGGCGTAATCCATCGAGCGAACCGGATCGAATGTGACGGGGGAGGTCCAAGACCTGTCCCATCCGGTCCGGATCGACGCCTTTCAGCAGCACGCCGGTCGCCGTCTTGTCTCCGTGGCTCACCATCATGGGATTGATGATGAAAGGTCCTACCCCGGTGATACCTGGCACCTGCGCTACGCGCTCCATGATGTCGCGGTACTCGCGGAAATCCGTGGAGTACTTGAGTACGAGGACGTGCGCGTTGACGCCCAGCACCTTGTCGCGAAACTCCTTCTGGAAACCGCCGGTCACACTCATGACTGTGGCAAGCGCGGCCACACCGAGCGCGACCCCCACGATGGCAAAAGCCGTCCCCACCGAGATAAAAGCGCCCTTCTTCGAATTCATGTACCGGACGGCGAGTTGAAGGGGGTAACCCATGGCGCTACGCGGTCCTACCACAACGAACGCGGGCGTTCTCGGCCGAGCTGCTTGCCTGAGCGCGCCTGCTTCTACTTACTGGCCTTCTGAACAGCGCGCGCCGTTCGCGCCTAGCGCTGGCACAGGTTGAGCGCGTAGTGTGCCGGGCCCCTCCCGTGCGATCACGGCGTCGTGGTGGCATAGATCCATGAAAGTACTGAGCAACGGACAGAACTGCCATGCTCTGCGGCAAGAATGTCGTGAACGACCGGGGCGGTGCCGCCATGCCATACATACGCCGCGATTCGGAAATAGTCGGCGCGATCCGTTAGGACCAACGCTCAAGCTCCGTTATTACCGCAGGCGGCCCCGAGTCACTCAACCGAACCGCAGGCGGGGCCGCAGGCCGCGCCGAGTAACCAAGTGGTGGGCCCGACTCTTGCTCCGAATATCGAACGCCCGTTGACGTCTACCTCGTGATGGGTTTCGTAAGCCTTTCCGGCCCCGAGAACGTATGCTTGGGAGCCCTCCTCCCTCACCGATGAGCCATCGGAAGCGACATGAATCCCAACGATCCGAAATCACGCCCTTCGCCGTCCCTGCCTCGACCCGCCGAACCGCTGCCGGTCGCGCAGACAGCCGTTTCGCGTATCGAGCCGACACCCGTTTCCATTGTGGGGGGCGCGATGTCGATGCCCATTAGCCATCCGTCATCGGGGCACCCCTCCGGGCATGGGCCGGCCAGTCCGCCGTCGGTGCCGCCACCGGGGGCAGCGCGCGACCCTTACGTGGGAACGACGATCGATGGGCGCTATCGCGTCGAATCGGTGTTGGGCGAGGGCGGGATGGGTGTGGTGTACCTCGCACGCCACAAGGTCATCGACAAGAGAGTCGCCATCAAGGTGCTGCGCGCAGACATGGCGCGCGAAAAAGAGATCACCGATCGGTTCTTGCAAGAAGCCAAGGCGGCGTCCTCGATCGGCAATCCGCACATCATCGACATTTCCGATTTCGGAGAGCTGCCGAACGGATCGACCTACTTCGT
>DASWDH010000339.1:0-11392 GCA_036395495.1 Polyangiaceae bacterium | reverse complement strand
GTGTCTCCACCTTCGTTGCCGAGCTGCCGTCGCCGTACCGGGAGGCGATAACCCTCACCGATCTCGAGGGGCTCTCGCAAAAAGACGCCGCTGACATCGTGGGCATTTCCCTCTCGGGAATGAAGTCGCGCGTTCAGCGGGGCCGCGAGCGCCTGCGCCAGATGTTCGTACAGTGCTGCGAGCTCACGCAAGACGCGCGAGGCCGGGTGATCGAGTGCGAGCCGCGGGGGGCCTGTGCCCCCTCGGAAGCTTGTGGGTCGTCCCGAACGCGAGCCAGTTAGGTCAGTGCGCCTTGCAGAAGTCGGCTGCTGGCGCGCAAAAGCCGAACGCCGGACCTTCGACACAGGAGGGGCGGGAGGGATCGCTGCAATCGGGATTGGACATGCACGCGGTCGAGCAGGTGCAGTTCTGTGCGCCGAGCGTCATGCAGCAACGGCATTTCAGCGTGCCGGGGCAATAACCGTTCGGGGCAAAGTAACTGCAGGCCGCGAGCCCTGAACCACCGGATCCCGTCGAGCCGCCGGTGCCGACCGAGCCGCCCGAACCGGTGGACCCGCTCGTTCCGGTGGTCGTCCCGGCCGTGCCGCTCGTGTCTCCCGCCGTGCCGCTCGACGAGCCGCCGGTGGAGCCGCCCGTGCTGCTGCCCGAGCCTGCCGAACCACCGGTACCGCTCTCGGTCGAATCCGAGCCACACCCGCCGCCGATCCAGAGCGGCAAGGTAGAGAGGGCCATCGCCGTCCAAGCAGCCACAAGCTTCATCGTCCCCATCTGCGTGATTCTACACGGATCAGCGACCCGGCGGTAGCGCCCGTCCCTGGCGGCACGATCCTTCATGTGCCGCCCGCCGCCATCGTTTGGGGGTGGGCGGGCGACCCCGCTAGAATGAGCGCAAATGGCCAAGAGGCGGGCGATAGGCCTTCTCACGACGGGTTTCGCCGATGGGTTGGAACGCGCGGTCTTTGCCGGCGTCGCCGAAGCAGCCAAAGCCGCCGACGTCGACTTGACGGTCGTCGCCGGCGGTCGCCTCGATTCACCCTTCGGCTACGAGGCGCGCGCCAACGTCCTCTACGAGTTCGTCTCCCGCGAGCGCATGGATGGGTTCCTCATTCGCGCCGGCACGATGGGGATCTTCGCGGGGCTCGAGCTGGTGAGAGAGTTCTGTCTGCATTACGGCATGCCCGTCGTGACGATCGGCGCCTCGCTCCCGGGCCTACCGCGCGTTCTCGTCGACTCCTACAAAGCGATGTACGCCGAAGTGACCCACCTCATCGAGGTACACGGGCTCCGCAGGATCGCGTTCGTCGGCGGGCCGGCCGAACACCAGGAAGCAGAAGACCGATTCCGCGCCTACGTGGATGCGCTGCGCGCCCACGAGATCGAAGTCGATCCGCGCCTCCTCTGCAAAGGCGCTTTTCTGCGCGAGTCGGGCATTGCCGCGGTCGAGCGTCTAGTCGACGGCACCGATCGCGTTGCACAGGCGCTCGTGGCGGCCAACGACGAGATGGCACTCGGGGCCATTCACGCCTTGAACGAGCGAGGGATCGACGTGCCGGGCGGCATGGCCGTCGTCGGGTTCGACGATATCGATCCGAGCGGGTCGGTTGGTCCGCCGCTCACGACGGTGCGCATGGATCTCGCCGACGTCGGCAGGCGCGCCGCCGAGCTCCTCGTGCAGCGCCTGCGGGGCGAGGAGATACCCGAGACGTCGGTCGTGTCGTTACCCCTGGTGATCCGCCGTTCGTGCGGTTGTCTGCCGTTCGGCGCCGTCTCGCGCGAGGGTGCCACGCTGTCGAGCCGTCCGTCACGTTCGGCGTCGCGTGGCGACCGACTGACGCACGAGCTCACGACTTGGCTAGCCGAACGCCGAGGACTCGAGGGGGAGACTCCCACCTACGACTGGGCGCAGAAACTCGTGACTGCCTTTCGCGCGGACTTGAACGACGCAGCCTCGACGCGCTTTGCCGCGACATGGGACGAGCTCCTGCGGCGCTTTCCCGCCATTTCGATCGCGCACCTCAGCGATATGGCGGCCATCTTCCATCGCGAGGCGCTTCCTTTCGCCGAAGACGATCCCGAACGCTGGCGACGAGCCCTCGAGTTGAGTGAGCAGGCGATCATTTTGGTGGGCGAGGCCACACGCCAACGCAAGGCCTGGGAAGGATGGCAATCGCGCGAACAGGCGGATCGGTTGCGCGCCCTCGGCGAACGGCTGATCGGCGTTTTCGATCTCGACAAGGTCGTCGACGGCTTGGCGGAAGAGCTGCCGCACTTCGGTATTCGACGCTGTTATCTGGCGCTCTACGAGGACACCGCGGGGGTGCGAGAGTGGTCGCGCCTTTTGCTTGCCTACGACGAAAACGGACGCATACCGCTCGAAAAGGGGGGCCGGCTCCTTCGCTCGACGGAACTGGTACCGCCCGAGCACGTCTCCCAGGAGCGTTCCACGTTCGCCGTCTACGCGCTCTATTTCGAGGACCAGCAGCAAGGAATCATCGTGTTCGACGTGACCAGCTCGGAGCAGGGCGTCGTTTGTTCCGCCGTGCGTGGCCAGGTCAGCACCGTGGTTCGCGGGACGCTGCTCTTGCGGCAGCTCGAGGCCCGCGCAGAGGAGCTCGAGCGCGCGTATCGCTTCCAGCAGGAGCAGCACACGAGGCTGCTCATCTCGGAGAAGATGGCATCGCTCGGACGGCTAACGGCAGGGATCGCGCACGAGCTCGGAACACCTCTCGCGGCCGTTCGATCGTCGCTGTCGGAGCTCGAGGAGCTCATCAAAGAATACACCGACTCCATCGAACACTTCGAAGCCGACGATCACCGTCAAATTGCCGGCGAGATGCAGCAAGCATTGGTTCTGGCCAGACGAGCCGCGGAACGCACGGCATCGTTCGTGGCCGGCATCAAATCGCAAACGCGCGACCTCGCTCCACAGCAGGCGCGGTCGTTCGACGCGGTCGCGGCCATTCGTGATGCACTGCTTCTGCTCAGCTATTCGCTTCGCGAGGGCAACTGCGATGCGGTGTTCGAACCGAGCGCCGAGTCGATCCGTATCCGCGGCTCGCCGGGCCGGTTCGGTCAGGTGGTGACCAATCTCGTCGGAAATTCGGTGGAAGCGCTGCTGCCGCGCGGCGGCGGCCGCATCGAGGTGATCCTGCGCGAGGATACGTCGACGGCCTGCCTCGAGGTGCGAGATGCGGGTGTGGGGATTGCCGCCGACGTGCTGCCCAAGATCTTCGACCCGATGTTCAGCACCAAGCCCTTCGGTGAAGCGACAGGGCTCGGGCTCACGGTGGTCCATGACATCGTGAAGGGGGAATTCGGCGGCTCCATCGATGTCGACAGTGAAGAAGGCGTCGGCACGACGGTTCGCATCCGGGTTCCGAAGGCGAGCGCCTGAGCCCGAGCTCAACTGCAATCGAGCACCACTTTGCCGAACGCATCGCCCTTCTCGACATGGGCATGGGCGAGCGCAGCTTCCGAAAGAGGGAGCACCTGGTCGACGACCGCCCGCAATTGGCGAGTGGCGAGGAGAGGCACCACGTGGCGCGCGAAGGTCTGCGTCACCAGCATTTTCTCTTCGAGCTCGCGTGAGCGCAGCACGGTGCCGCGCACGAGAATCCGCCGCGTCAAGAGCGTTGCGAGGTCCAGCTCGGCGACCCGCCCGGCGAGCAGCCCGACCAACACGATTCTTCCGCGCCGCGCAGGCGAGATCCTGTCGGAGGTACTCGCCGCCGACCAGCTCGAGCACCACGTCGACGCCGCGTCCCTCGGTCAGCTTCATCACCTCGGCCGCGAAGGAGCCCCCGGTCACGACGATGGACTCGTCCAAACCAAGCTCCCGTGCGCGCTCGAGCTTTTCTGGCGTGCGCGAGGTGCCGACCGTGCGTGCTCCGCACGCGCGCGAAAGCTGCACGGCAGCCGTGCCGACGCCGCTGCCGGCGGCGTGGATGAGAACGCGTTCGCCCATCGAGAGCTCGCCTTGGCTGACGAGTGCGTCGTACGCGGTGATGAAAGCTTCGGGAATCGCGGCGGCCTGCGCGAAGGTGAGTTCGTCAGGAATCCGGACCACGAGCCGTTCGTGGGTGACGAGCTCGTCGGCGTAGGCTCCGCCGCCCACGAGACCAAACACGCGGTCACCGATCTGCCACGCGGTGACGCCCGGTCCCAGCGCGCCGACCTCCCCCGCGAATTCGAGGCCGGGAATATCCGGCGGCACGTCGGACGGTGGCGGATAACCACCGCGCCGCTGCAGGATGTCGGCTCGATTGATGCCAGCCGCGCGAACGCGTACCCGGATCTCACCGCGCGCCGGTTCGGGGGACGGCCGCTCGACCAAGGTCAGCACCTCGGGGCCTCCGAATTTCGTGATCGCGATCGCGCGCAATGGGACCTCCCTTGGCTCGTGCCGAGCCGGCCTGTCGGTTTCTCACATGTCGAGGGCAGGCCGGAAGAGTTTCTTTGCTCGCTTGGGGCCTTGCACTCCCGCTGGGATCGTCGCAAGCTCACCCCCTCGTAACGGAAAGCTCCCGTTTTTGGCGGCCCCTAGCGTTAGCGCACAGCCTCCAGCGTTCCAGCACCTCGGCGCACAGCATCTCGCATCCGCCCAATCCCGCGCCTGAAGTATGTTTCAGGGCCCGTCGTAGATGTCCTTGGCCCCTCGAGCGTTCAGCGAGCGGCGAGTCCATCGAAGGAGGAAGCATGAGTCATCAATCGAGTGCCGGGGTGGGGTGGTCGACCCTTCCCGAAGCCGCGAAGGCGGGTCGGGAAGCCGTACACATGGCCATCGAGGCCGCTCAGAACCGAAAGCCGGTCGTGGTGATCGTCTACATGACCGTGCTCTACGATCCCAAGCTCGCGCTCGCCGCCATCCGTGAGGAAATCGGGGATCCTGCGGTACCGGTCATCGGCTCCTCGACGCAGGGTATCGCCCGCTGGGGCGCCGTCACCGAGACCGACCGTGTTTTGGGTGTGGCGGTCATTTGCTCGGACACGATTCGCGCAACCGTCGCCAAGAGCACCCATCTGGCCGCTGATCCTTTCGCAGCAGGTCGGAACATTGCGAGTCAGCTCGGTGATCCCAGGAAGCTCGGCGACGTGCCGCTCCTGGTGTGGTTCGATCCCCTGAGCGGCGCCAACGTGCAAAGTCTGATCGATGGCCTCGCCGAAGGGGGATACAAGCACCTCGTCGGTGGTGCATCCGGGCAACCCTGGGGCCCGCTCGACAAGACGTACCAATACTTCGACCGAGAAGCGATGAACGACTCCGTCGTCGCACTGAAGCTCGAAGGCCTGGGCGGCGCGATCTGGGACACCACCCACGGCGTCGAGCCGCTCGGACTCGACGTCAAAGTGACGGAAGCCGAGGGAAACATCATCCGCAAGCTCGACGGTAAACCCGCACTCGACGTTTGGTCGGAGCAGCTGCTCGGTACATTCACCTTCCACGTGGATGACTGGACCTGGGCCCTAGGCGTTCGGTTGCCGGAAAGCGATCCCAACGATCCTGAAGGGCTCGTCAGCCGCGGAGTATTCGGGATTGATCGCGAGAAGAAGGAGCTCATCCTGCTCGCTCCGATACCGGTCGGGTCGACGGTCCACGTCTGTCACCGCACCGTCGAAGCCGTATTCGACCGCGGTCTCAAAATGGGTGAGCGCGTTCGCAAACGCCTGGAGGGAAAATCGCCTCTCATCGCGTTAGCGTTCGAGTGTGGTGCGCGGCCTCGTCCTTTTCTAGGCGACGAGAAGGCTCTCGAGGAAGTCTGTAAGATCCAGGAAACCATCGGCACGTCTTTCCCGTGGCTCGGCATGTATCCGTGGGGCGAGATCGCGCCCAAGGGGGGCCGTAGCCAGTTCTCTAATTTCCAGTTTCCGTTGCTCGTGCTCTACGAGTAGTAGTGGTGGCCGCAATGGGCACGCCCGACAGCCCGAAATCGAGTTCTGACATCAACGGCGTCGCCGAAAGTCCGGGCGTCCCGCCCGCGCTGCTCGAGAAGCTCAAGCTGCTGCCCCTGCGCGAACGGGAGCTGGTCACCCTGCGGCAGATCCACCAGCATCACCTTCGCTGGATTCAGGGTTCGCAAGAGCTGATGGTTCGCCTCTCGAACGCCTCCACCATTCCAGAAGGTCAGGGCGCGCTCCTGCGATCCTTGGTGGAGGAGTTCGGGTTCGACATCTCGGGTGCGTCGATGCCGGAGACCGTGCTCGCCGGCGATCCCGTTCACGAGCTGACCGCCACCGATCGGCTGCTTTTCGAGCAGGTGATCAACGAAGTCCGGCGAACGCGGTCTCTGGTGATCTCTCAAGGGGAAGATCTGGAAGGAAATCGAACGCTGGGTTGGCTCATGGGAGGCCTCGCCGGTACGACCGACACCGGCCATGAGCATATCGTAGTCGTTGGTAGGACGCGGCGCACCGCGTCCTACTATCCTCCGCCCAAGGACCAGGAAGCGGGGCTCTATCGTCATCTTCTGTCGACCGTCGAGCAGGTGTTCCGGTCGATTTCGCTCCAATCCACGCACAACTACGAGCTCGAGCGAAAGGTCGTCGAGCGCACGCGAGAGCTGAGAGAAGCTCAAGAACGTGTCGTTCAGCTGGAACGCGAGAAGATCGCCGAGCAAATGGCGGGCGGCTTCGCGCACGAAATGCGAAACGCCTTGAGCGGTGCCAAAATCCTGATGGAGAAAGGCATGGCCGAGGGTACGCCGGGGAAACGAAGTCTCATCGATCGCACGGCAGGTGAGCTCAAGCAGATGCTCCTCATCGCTCGTGAGAAGCTGGACGCGGAGGCGCTCGCGACGTTCCAGAACAGCCTCGGTCACGTCGTGCGCAACGAGCGACTCTTGGAAGACGTTCTGCAAAGCACCAGTCGCTCCATCCAGCGCGCGTTGTCGATTACCAACCTCATCATGGAGTATTCCCGCATCGGCTACTCGCAACCGGGGTCGGACTTCGTCGACCTCGGCGCCCTGGCTCGCGCCATCGTTGCCGAGTGCGCCGCCGATTTCGCCCAACATCGGGTGAGCGCGAGCGTATCCGTCGATGGTCGGTGCATGGTGCGCGGCAGCGAGGCGCACTTTTATTCCATCCTGAAGAACCTCGTCGTCAATGCTTTCGATGCATTGTGTGAGGTCGAGGATCATGCGCGTTCGCGCGATCTGGTGGTCGACGTGCGCAGGGTCGGCGATCGCATCGTCGTGCGCGTGGTCGACAGTGCCAACGGCGTCCCGGAAGAGATTCGCTCGCGTATCTTCGAGCCATTCTTCACCACCAAACCGCAGACGGGCACCGGGCTGGGCCTCGGCATGGTGCAGAAGCTCGTGGCGTTGCACGGAGGCACGCTGCAGCTCGACTCCGAGGTCGGGCGTGGTGCGACCTTCACGCTGAGCTTTGCCGAAGGAGGAGAGACGGATAAAAATAACGATGTGCGGGCGGCCGGCGATGCCTCGAGAACGGGGGAATCATGTCGCTGAAAGACCTTGAGGGCATGATCGAGGGCCAGCCCCCGAGCGAGCCAGGCGATCGACCGGTCGTCGTCGTCGTCGATGATGACGTCCTCGTCCGGAACTCGCTCGAGACCGTGCTGAAAGACCGATACGAGGTCCGAACCTGTCCGAATGGAATCGAGGGCGTTCGCTCCGTCGATCCCAACACCAGCTGCGTGATCCTCGATGTACGCATGCCGACGCACGATGGCTTCTGGGTTTGCAAGCACCTGCGAAAGCGTGCTCCCGAAGTTCCCATCGTCTTCTATTCGGCTTACCAAGATCTCAAAGACCCTTACGAAATCATCAATGAGTATCATCCGTTCGGGTACGTGGTGAAAGGTGACACGCTCTCGACGTTGCTGGTGTTGGTCGCCAACGCGGTGAGGCACTCGGAGCGCTTGCGCGAAGGTCGGCTCACGATCGCCCGCCTGCGGGTCGCGCGCGAGAAGATGCGCGAGCTGCAGGGGGAGCTTGGTAACGGCAATTCGAGTGACCAGGGTCGCAGCGAAGCCCCTCCCGATCGCTCTTCGTCGGTTGGCCCATCCGCTCGCGCTGCGGCGCGACCACCGACGATTCCTCCTGCGCGTCCATCGGTCCCTCCGGCGAGCCATCCGCCGACGCCGCGTCCCTCGGCGCGGCCCCCGAGTGCTTCCCCTGCGGGCCCGCCGGACGGTTCCTCCCCCCGTCCCCCTTATCCGCCAAGTGGGCCCTCAACGCCGGCAGGGTCTCTCTCGAGCGACCCACCCAGCCGATCGACGAAAAGGTCGGTTCGATAACCAGCTGTGCGGGTGTGCCACGCGCTGGCCCGCCACGATCGGCTCGCCATGGCGTTGGCCGGGAGCCCCCCGATTTCTCAGCAATATCCATGCGTCGCCCATCCGGCCCACAACTTGCTCCCTCCGCGGCCAGGTGCGTTGGATCATGAGACTACGCGTAAGAACCGATTCGTGGACGACCCTTTTCCTCACCGCCCTCGGGCTGAACCCTCTTTCGATCGCGTGCGGCGGCGCGTTCACGAGCGGCACCACGGAAACGGGCGGAACGGCCGGCTCCACGGCCACAGGTGCGGGAGGTGCCCCTACGACGACGGTATCGACGGGGGTTGGTGGCAACGTCGGCGGGTCGACGTCGGTGGGCGGATCGGCCGGCCGGGCCGGCAATCCGTTTCCGTGCCTCGATCCCACGCCCGTCGTGAACGAGTCGAGCGGTTACGTGAAATGTCAGAGCGGCTACCTGCATCGTCCCGAGAAGACAACGTGTCCCTCGTTCGTTCCTCGCCCGACTCCGATATTCGACGGCGGCGTTGCCGACGGGGGCTTCAACAGTTGCTCGAGCGATGCCGACTGCACCGCCGCGCCCCACGGCTATTGCGGCTACGCTTCGTTCGCGGGCGGCCCGCTGAGCGGGCCAACCTGCACCTATGGATGCGTGCGCGATGAAGAGTGCCCGACCGGGCGAATCTGTTTGTGCGGTGACCCGGTCGGCACCTGCGTGAATGCGACGTGCCAGTCGGATGCCGATTGCGGTCCGCTCCTCACGTGCGCTTCCTACACGCTGAATCCGGGCTGCCCCTCGACCGCATTCGCCTGTCAAACGTACGGCGATCAATGTGGCGGCAACGGCGATTGTCCTCTCGGCAAGCAGTGCACCGTCCAGGCGGGTCAGCGCGTGTGCCAGAGTCCTTTTTGCGTCATCGGTCGTCCGTTTCTGGTCGATAACGCCGAGCGGCTCGCCGGCACGCGCCGTCGGGGCGACTGGCGCGCACGAGGCGTGGACCCGCGAGTGGCCCACCTGGGCGCCGAGAGCCGCGCCCGTCTCGCCGAGGCGTGGACGCGCATCGCCCTCATGGAGCATGCCTCCATCGCGGCATTCGCGCGGTTCACGCTGCAGCTGATGAGTCTCGGAGCTCCGGCCGAGCTGATTGAATGTTCCCATGCAGCCATGGGGGACGAGACGCTCCACGCCAAGCTTGCCTTTGCCGTCGCGAGCGCCTACGCAGGCCAGGAAGTCGGTCCATCTCTGCTTCCGATCGAGGGTGCCCTCGACGCGAGCTCGCTTCGCGATGTCGTGGCGACCACTATCCGCGAAGGGTGCATCGGCGAGACGATCGCCGCCATCGAAGCGGCCGAGGCGCTCCAACACGCGAGCGACCCGGCGATCCGCGCGGTGCTCTCGCGAATTGCAGACGACGAAACGCGCCACGCAGAGCTCGCTTGGCGGTTCCTCCGATGGGCCATCGCCGACGGTGGTGCCGACATCCGACTCCTTGCAAAACGCGAACTGTTCGGATCGGTCGAGCTCGCAGGCGGGGCCGAAGGCGCGCGCCGAGTAACACAAGCCGCAGGCAGGGCCGACGGCCCGCGCCGAGTAACACAACTCGCAGGCGGGGCCGAAGGCCCGCGCCGAGTAACACAAACCGACGCGCCTACGCTCGGGCCCGCCTTCGAGCCAAGCGCCGGCGATCGAGAGCTGCTCGAAGGCGGCATCGTTCCTGACGCGCTCCGCCGCCAGGTGCGCTCCGAGGTGATGTCGCGTGTCGTGCTTGTCTGTGCGCGCGCCCTTTTCGGCGAGCAGCCAGACGGCGCCGTCGGCGGTCATGCGCAGGCGGGGCCGACGGCCCGCGCCGAGTAACACAACCCGCAGGCGGGGCCGACGGCCCTCGCCGAGTCACACAACCCGCAGGGGGCCGACGGCCCGCGCCGAGTAACACAAGCCGCAGGGCGGGGCTGACGGCCCTCGCCGAGTCACACAACCCAGGCGGGGCCGACGGCCCTCGCCGAGTCACACAACCCGCAGGCGGGGCCGACGGCCCTCACCGAGTAACACAAGCCGCAGGCGGGGCCGAAGGCCCTCGCCGAGTAACACAAATACAACAGGCCTGCGATTTCGGGGTTTCTACTTAGGGCGAAAGGCCCAGTGGCTGCCGAATGCACAACGGTCGCGCGCGCGACATCTGCTTGAAACTTTGTGCGCTGTAATCTGGGCGAGTGGATGGGGCGGTTTTCATGCGGGGATTGAGGCATTCCGTTGGCGAGCGGTTTCGGATAGCTCGCGAATGGTTTCAGTGCGTCGCCGACGTGATCTCCTATGCGCGGGAACCCCGTGTCGTGCGACACACGCGGCCGATGGCTCTCGACCATTCCCATTCCATCCAAGGGATGTCACGGGCAGTTCAACTCATCATTTCGGAGACCACCCATGAACGTGGAAGAAACGGCGACCTCGACCAGCGACGCACCGGTTACCAAGAAGTACCCGCCCTGGATCGACGCGATAACCGATCGCGTAACGTCGGCCGGACTATCGTGGGCACGCCAAGGTCTGTCTCTGGGCAAGCGAGCTCTCGAGAGCAGCGCCAAGACGCTGTCGCAGACAGCCGGTTCGCTCGAGGAGTGGGCGCACAAGCTCGAGCGCGGCAAGAATGGTCAGGAGTCGAAGGACCGAGCGACGCCGCCCCATACGTGACCGGAGGTCATCGTGCGGGGGTTCATTGGTGGCGCGCGCCTGCTTGACGCTTGCGCCGTCCAGGCCCTGTGGTTCACCCCGATCGGCATCCGGTGAGCACGCGATATGCCTCCCGGATAGTAGGATGACCGATCGCTATCTTCCCGCCGTTGGGGAGTACATGACCCCGAGTCCTTGCGCCGTCGCGCCTCAAGAATCACTCGACCGCGCGCGCAGGCTCATGCGTCGGCATGGTGTGCGGCATCTGCCCGTCATGGAGGACAGCAAGTTGGTGGGCATTCTCTCCGATCGCGACGTCGGGCTACTCCTTTCGACGCGAGCCGAGGCCAACGTCGGGTATGCGATGAGCTCGAAACCGTACACGGTGCACCCCGACATGCCGCTCAACAAGGTCGTGCGGGTCATGGCCGAGCGCAAGTACGGCTCGGCCGTCGTCGTCGATCGCG